>CAXMRK010000046.1:0-13133 GCA_964195815.1 uncultured Acidimicrobiia bacterium
AGAGTGGTTTGAAGATGGCTTACGTGACTGGGATATCTCCCGAGACGCGCCATACTTCGGTTTCGAAATTCCTGATGCACCTGGTAAATTTTTCTATGTATGGGTAGATGCGCCAGTCGGATACGCTTCCAGTTTCCGTGAGCTCTGCGATCGTGAAGGCCTGGATTTTGATGAGTGGTGGGGTAAAGATTCAAAAACTGAGCTCTATCACTTTATTGGCAAAGACATTGTCTATTTTCATACTTTATTCTGGCCTGCTGAACTGTCTGGTGCTGGTATGCGCAAACCTACCGCAGTGTATGCACATGGATTTCTAACCGTAGATGGCGCCAAAATGTCCAAGTCACGGGGAACCTTTATCCAGGCTCGCACCTATCTGGATCACCTGAATCCCGAATATATACGCTATTACTTCGCTGCAAAACTTAGTAATGGTCTGGCCGATATTGATCTTAATCTGGAAGACTTTGCGCAGCGGGTAAACGCTGACCTGGTTGGTAAAGTTGTGAATATTGCCAGTCGTACAGCAGGCTTTATCAATAAGCGCTTCAACGGTAAATTATCCAAAAACTTACCAAACCCTGAGCTATACAATCAGTTTCTCGATGCCAGCGAAGATATTGCTCAGGATTTTGAAAGCAGAAATTTCCAGAGCGCTATTCGCCGCATTATGGCGATGGCCGATCATGCCAACCGCTATATTGATGAACACAAGCCCTGGCAAATGATCAAAGATGAAGACCGTGTGGATGATGTCCAGGCAGTCTGCACCCAGGGCTTGAATATGTTTCGTGTGTTAGTCACCTGGTTAGCACCTGTGATTCCGGCAACAACTGAGCTAGCGGCTGATTTTCTTGGTGTACCGGTCAACGATTGGCATGCTATTCAACAACCTTTACTGGACCACAAAATACATCCCTTTAAACCATTATTAACCCGCGTAGACACAGATAAGGTAGCTGCAATGGTCGATGCCTCGAAAGAAAATTTGCAGGTATCTGACTCCAGCCCAGTCACGACTGACACCCAGACACAAACCCAAATTGAACCACTAGCTGAGGAAATTACAATAGATGAATTTATGGCACTTGATTTAAGGGTGGCAAAAATTCTAAGTGCCGAAGCTGTTGAAGGTGCCGATAAACTACTATGTCTGAAACTTGATATTGGCGACCAACAGCGACAGGTTTTTGCCGGGATCAAGGCTGCCTATGATCCTTCAGATCTGGTCGGACGACTCACTGTGATGGTTGCCAATCTCAAACCCAGAAAAATGCGTTTCGGGCTTTCCGAAGGCATGGTATTGGCAGCGGGTCCTGGTGGAAATGAAATTTATATTCTTAGCCCGGACAGTGGTGCCACTCCGGGACAGCGAATCAAGTAGAGCTATTGAACGGTATGTCAGAATATTTACTCATCCTGGTATCCACCGTTTTTGCCAATAATTTCGTTCTAGTACGCTTTCTGGGGCTATGCCCCTTTATGGGTGTTTCCAATAAGATTGAGGGGGCAATAGGCATGGCTATTGCTACAGCCTTTGTCCTGACTTTATCCTCAGCTAGCAGCTACCTGGTATATACCTACTTGTTAGTCCCCTTCGATCTCACCTATTTATCAACCCTGAGTTTTATATTGGTTATTGCGGTAATGGTGCAATTAACTGAGATGATAATGCACAAAACCAGCCCATTGCTATACCGGGTGCTCGGAATATTTCTGCCGCTGATAACCACCAACTGTGCAGTTTTAGGGGTTGCTCTACTGAATATCCAGGAACACCACAATCTCCTGCAATCAGCCCTTTATGGTTTCGGCGCCGCCACCGGGTTTGGACTGGTTCTGATAGCCTTTGCAGCGGTGCGTGAAAAGATTGCGATGGCGGATGTACCTGTTCATTTTCAGGGTGCAGCCATAGGCCTGGTCACAGCTGGGTTAATGTCATTAGCATTTATGGGCTTTAGCGGTCTGGCAAACTTGTGACTGCTGCCGTCATTATTCTCACAATATTAGCGCTGATCTTTGGATTGGCTCTGGGATATGCTGCAATACGGTTTCGTATAGTTGGCAACCCGATAGCTGATAAAATTGAGGCCGTTTTGCCACAGACTCAATGTGCACAATGTGGTTATCCTGGCTGCCGGCCATACGCGGAAGCCATTGCTGCCGAAGAGGTGGAAATCAACCGATGCCCACCTGGAGGCGAAGCCGGAATTAAACAACTGGCAGAGCTACTGGGTAAAGAAGTTATTCCTCTGGATGAAGATGTTGGCATCGAAAAAGCCCTGCCCGAAGTTGCAATTATCCATGAAGACATCTGCATTGGCTGCACTAAATGTATTTTGGCCTGTCCTGTTGATGCAATTCTTGGTGCGGCTAAACAAATGCATACAGTTATCACAGATGAATGCACAGGTTGCGAGTTATGCATTCCACCATGTCCAGTTGATTGTATTGATATGGTGCCAACAAAAATTGATATCAATAACTGGCATTGGCATAAACCAATACCTATTACCACAATTACCGACGCTGGCATCAGCTCAAATATTCAGTCCAGCGAGCAGAGCGGCTGATGAATCAGCGACACACAGACAGCATAGGCGATTACCTTCACAATTTCCCTGGTGGCCTCAAGCTGAAACACCATAAGGCACTCTCCTGCAGCAAGCCGCTACCCGCTGCTGAAATACCACTGTCCAGAGAATACGTTGTACCAATAACACAGCACCTGGGAAAACCAACAGAGATAATTGTCAGTGTTGGTCAAAGTGTTAAAAAAGGTCAGGCCCTTTCAAAACCCGGAAAATCAGGACAAGCCCCGGGAGCACAGGTACATGCACCTACATCTGGAATTGTTACTGCAATTCAAGCAATGCCGGTTCCACATCCATCTGGGCTCAGCAGTCCCTGTGTGGTCATAGAAGCTGATGGCAATGACAGTTGGATAAAGTTAGAGCCGGTAAAGGATTATAAGTCTCTAAGTTGTATTGAGTTAATTCAACATGTCCGCGCTGCTGGTATTGTTGGTCTGGGTGGTGCCGTGTTTCCAACAGACATCAAACTACAAAGCACCAGCTGTTCAATTGACACCCTTATCCTCAATGGAGTTGAATGCGAACCGTATATCTCCTGTGATGAAACATTGATGCGACAAGCTCCTGAAAGAGTAATCGAAGGCGCATTAATTCTTGGCCATGCTTTTAACATTACAAACATTCTGATCGCGATAGAAGACCCGATGGATACTTGCCGCAAGACACTGGAAAAATGTATCAAACAATTTGATGCAGATGATTTGATAACGGTGGTTTGTGTGCCAATGCTCTACCCCGAAGGTGGTGAAAGACAGTTAATTCAGGTACTCAGTGGTAAAGAAGTACCTGCTGGGAAATTGCCCAGCGCAATGGGAGTTCTAGTACAAAACGTTGCAACTATCGCTGCTATTCATGCTGCAATCATAGAAGGCAAGCCACTAATCGAGAGATTGGTTACTGTAACCGGGGCGGGAATTAAAGACCCTCAAAACGTGTCTGCAAGAATTGGCACTCCGATTGCAGACCTGGTTAACTATTGTGGCGGCTACACACCCAGTGTTGCTCGCCTGATTATGGGTGGCCCGTTGATGGGACTCGGTCTACAAAGCGACCAGCTACCCATCGTTAAAGCCAGCAATTGTATACTCGCACTGACCCATGCCAACATAGCTTCAAAGCAGACTGAAATGCCCTGTATTAACTGTGGGAATTGCGTCAATGTCTGTCCCGCAGGACTGTTACCACAGAGCTTACAGATGGTTATACGGGCGGATAATTTTGAAGCTTTGGAAAGCTTAAACCTTGATGCTTGCATTGAATGTGGTTGCTGCGATTATGTTTGCCCTAGTCATATTCCATTAGTAGATTACTTCCGCTATGGTAAAGGAGAACAACGGGCCCGGGCTCGAGAAAAACAGTTCTCCGAACGCGCTAAATCACGTTTCGAATTGCGTGAAACACGCCTGGAGAAATTAAAGGCAGAGCGGCTCGCCCGACATCAGAAGCGTAAACAAGCACTGGTAGGAAGTGCGGACAAAAAAGACAGTGTTGCCGCAGCAATTGCTAGAGCTAAAGCACGAAAACAGGCAATCACAGACCAGCAGGCAAGCTCCAGGTCGAACCCAGAGAACAATTCAAGCTCAGGCAGTGAGGATCACAGCTAATGGAATTTTCTCGAACAGGAGCGCCGCACCTACCACCAGAAACCAGTGTCAGCAGCATTATGCTGCAAGTATTATTGGCATTAATCCCTGGCATAGCTGCAATGGTCTGGTTTTTTGGTAGTGGGGTCTTAATTCAGATTGCTCTGTCTGTCATTTTTGCTGTCTCCCTTGAATGGCTGATGCTGACAGTTAGACACAAACCAGTAAAAATATTTCTCGGCGATTATAGCGCTGTATTGACGGCGGTACTGTTTGCTCTGTGCATTCCTCCGTTGGCACCCTGGTGGATTTCGTTGGTGGGCATGGTTTTTGCCATTGTGGTTGCAAAGCACCTCTATGGAGGACTGGGACAGAATATATTCAATCCTGCAATGGTCGCATATGTTGTGGTGTTAATCGCTTTTCCACTTGAACTCACTCGCTGGCTATCTCCACGAGGTCTAGCTGATGCAGGAGCTTTGACTGAGATTCCAGGGCTGCTTCAATCATTGCAGACCATACTCAACGGCCAATTACCCACAATTCTTAGCTGGGATGCGATTTCACAGGCCACTCCATTAGATCTACTGAAAAACGGGGTTGAACAAAATCGAATGATTTCTGAAATTCGACAATCGCCTATATTTGGGAGCTATGGTGGCCGCGGCTGGGAATGGGTCGCCAACTTCTATGCTCTGGGAGGAATCTGGCTGATATGGAGAAGAATAATTAGTTGGCACATCCCAGTAGCAATTATTGCTACTGTCATTATATTAACCCTGCCCGCCTGGCTTTATGACCCCAGTAGCAACCCTATTCCACTCGAACATCTTTTCTCTGGCGCGCTGATACTTGGTGCATTTTTTATTGCAACCGATCCAGTCACCGGCTGCGCATCAAAACGCGGGAAGCTAGTATTTGGCCTCGGCGTAGCCTTATTAACACTTACGATCCGGCTTTGGGGAGGCTATCCAGACGGAGTGGCTTTTGCAGTCTTACTGATGAATATGTTTGCACCACTTATTGACCGCTACACACGCCCGCGTGCTTACGGAAAAACCTGATGAGTGAGATCCAGAAAAACCCTCTGAAGACAACTCCAAAAAACGCGGCTGCATTAGTTTTTAAGGCTGGTCTGTCACTCGCAATGGTTGCTTTGACTGGCGTCATACTACTATCTGGAACCTGGGAGCTGACTGCAGATCAAATTGCTGAGCAACGACGTAAAGCCGTGCTTGCAAGTCTCAATCAAATTTTGCCCGCAGAGCGTTATGACAATGCCATTCAGGACGACACCCTGGTAATTCAAGCGCAAGGTTTCTTCCGCCACCCAGACCCTATAACCGTTTTTCGAGCTCGTAAGCAAAGTAAAGCTGTCGCTGTGATTATGCAAATAACCACTTCAGAGGGATACAATGGCGATATTAGCTTACTGGTGGGGATCGATTCAAACGGAAAAGTGGTTGGTGTTCGAGTCACACAGCACCGGGAAACACCCGGACTAGGTGACACTATCGATAGTCGCCATGGCGAATGGGTGCTTGGCTTTAATGGTCGTAGCCTTGATGATCCAACGGCAAACAAATGGACGGTAAAACGTGACGGCGGTTATTTTGATCAATTTACTGGCGCTACTATCTCGCCACGTGCTGTGGTTAAAGCTGTCCACAGGGCACTCGAATATGAACACAGTCACCGTCAAGAGCTATATCAGCAAAGTACTGAGAATGGCAATAAAACTGAAAAACCTGATCAGGACAAGCAAGAGTGAACACAGCAGAAGATAGATCCATTATACCAACGCCCTGGAGCGAAATCTTTGCTAATGGTATTTGGCACAACAATGCTGGTTTTGTACAACTGCTAGGATTATGCCCACTGCTGGCAGTATCGAGCACAATGGTCAACGCTCTTGGGCTAGGCATAGCCACCATGCTGACATTGGTTATTTGTAATCTGTTGGTATCACTACTGCGAAATATTTTGCGCCCAGAAATACGTATTCCACTATTCGTCCTGATCATTGCATCAGTTGTGACCGTCATCGAACTGGTTATGGAAGCCTGGTTTCATGAACTTTACAATATATTAGGAATTTTTATTCCGTTGATTGTAACCAACTGTGCGATTATTGGGCGCGCTGAAGCTTTTGCTTCTCGCAATAAACCACTAGCCGCTATCTGGGATGGATTTGCGACTGGTCTCGGCTTTGCCATCGCACTGTTAGCGTTAGGTACTCTCCGTGAGTTACTCGGACATGGAAGTATGATGCAGAATGCGCATTTGCTATTTGGCAATTTTGGGCATTATTTAAGCCTGGAAGTAATCCCGGATTATCGCGGCTTTCTATTAGCCATCTTGCCACCAGGGGCGTTTATTATGCTTGGGCTATTGGTTGCTGGAAAAAATGCAATTACTGATTCAAAAAAAATGAATGATTCTGCTGAAGTCATCCCTGATTTGGCTAGTAGCAAATGAATCGGGACAAGCGCTCCGAAATCTTTAAACGCTGGCAGCAGATAGACCCTAAGCCTACTACTGAACTTAATTACAGCACTCCATTTGAATTACTCATCGCAGTAATCCTGTCTGCACAAGCAACTGATATAAGCGTTAATAAGGCTACCCGTCGACTCTACCCGATAGCCAACACAGCAGAAACAATCTTAGCTCTTGGCGTTGAGGGATTAAAAAAATACATCCGTACAATTGGTCTGTTTAACTCAAAAGCTGAAAATATCATAAAGACCTGTAATATCCTCATCCAACGCGACAACAGCCAGGTTCCAGATGACCGTGAACTGCTCGAATCTTTGCCTGGTGTGGGCAGAAAAACAGCTAATGTTGTACTCAACACTGCCTTTGGGCACCCAACCATCGCTGTGGATACTCATATTTTTCGGGTTGCCAATAGAACTGGCATCGGCAAGGGGAAAACGCCTTTAGAGGTTGAAAAAAGATTGCTCAGGTTAATCCCCGATGAATTTCAGCTTGATGCACACCACTGGCTTATTTTGCATGGCCGTTATATTTGTAAGGCCCGGAAACCCAGCTGTCATGAATGCATCATCAACGATCTTTGTGAATACAAACAAAAAACCTGCTGATAAATAATTCTGTTAATTACTCTACAAGCATTTCTAAGTAGATTAAATTTTGTAAATAATTACATTTATTTGTAATATTCCTGTAACACCTCCGGTCTTGATGTATACGGTTGTTTTTGATAAAGCAATCTCTGGCTCCTGATAATTTAATTTTAATGAACTCAGGCAACTTGCAGATATTGCTGCTAGTATGAAAAAGAGCCATGTAAATGGACGTAACAAAACAAGGCGCTGAGCGCTATTTATCCCCAAGGGCAAAAGTCCTTAATTTATATGTAAACGGAGTTGTTAACTATGAAAAACGAAATGAAATTGAAGCCTATATCTATCGCAATTGGTGCTGTTGTAGGAACTGTTGGTATGGCAGGTGTTGCCTCGGCTACTGAAAACCCTTTCACAGCTGAAACTATGGATGCTGGTTACATGCTCGCTGGTGGTGACAAAGCCGAAGAAGGCAAATGTGGTGAAGGCAAATGTGGCGGCGACAAAGGCGAAGCTAAAGCTGATAAAGAAGGTAAATGCGGCGAAGGCAAATGTGGCGGTGATAAAGGCGAAGCTAAAGCAGATGGCGAAGGCAAATGTGGCGAAGGCAAATGCGGCGGTGATAAAGGCGAGGCTAAAGCAGATGGCGAAGGTAAATGCGGCGGCGATAAAGGCGAAGCTAAAGCTGATAAAGAAGGTAAATGTGGCGAAGGCAAATGCGGCGGCGACAAAGGCGAAGCTAAAGCTGATAAAGAAGGTAAATGTGGCGAAGGTAAATGCGGCGGTGACAAAGCTAAAGCCGAAGGCGATAAATAACTCTACTGTGCCGGTGCGTTTTCGCATTGCCACAAGGTTAGTATGATGACAAGAAACCAGACTCTGCATGGAGCTGGTCTCGGACTCCGACGGGCCCTACTGGGCCCGTTTGAGAACCAGGACCTAAACCCTGTTTCCTTTATGGAAGTAGCCCCAGAAAACTGGATTAATGTCGGTGGTTGGCGTGGCAAAGCATTTGCAAAATATGCAGAAGCCCGACCCATGATTTTACATGGGCTTTCACTATCTATTGGTGGCCCAGCTCCACTAGATGAAACATTTCTACTTAAAGTGCGCCAATTTATGCGCAAGCATAATGTTCCTTTATACAGCGAGCACTTGAGTTATTGTACTGATAACGGGCATTTATATGACCTGATGCCTATCCCCTTTACTGAAGAAGCTGTGCACTATGTTGCTGAGCGCATTAGGCGTACGCAGGATATTATTGAACAACGTATAGCTATAGAAAATGTGTCTTACTATGCGGCTCCAGGTCAAGAATTAACTGAAATAGAATTTATTAATGCTGTGCTCCAGGAGGCCGATTGCGACTTGTTACTGGATGTTAATAATATTTATGTCAACAGCATTAATCATCGCTACGATCCTGTTAGTTATCTGCAGGCATTACCAGGCGACAAAATTGCTTATGGTCACATCGCTGGCCACTACAACGAGGCAGAAGACCTTATAGTCGATACCCACGGTGCTGCAGTAATAGAAAATGTATGGGACTTGCTGGATCTCGCTTATAAAATCTTTGGCGTTTTCCCGACGCTACTGGAACGCGACTTTAATTTCCCATCTGTCACTGAGTTGCTGGCTGAAGTCGAACAGATAGTTAGTATTCAGAATCGCTGGAAGGTCACAAATGAACATGAACTCAAATCTGCCTGATTTAGACAAGCAAACAGGATTTGACCCGCGCCTACCCGATAAGATGGGTCGTTTGCAAAAGCAATTTGCTGCCCATATTCGCGACCCTGAACAGCAAGCAGCACCCGATGCAATCGAAGATCGCCGAATGGCTATTTACCGAGAACTGTTTTATAACAATATTGAGGGCTTTATTGCCAATAGCTTCCCCGTTATCAGGAAACTATTTGCAGATGAACAATGGCATCAACTGATTCGACGATTTTTCCGGGACTACCGCTGCCACACGCCCTTATTTCCTGAAATACCACGGGAGTTTATCCGCTTTCTGGAACAGGAAAATCCCTGTGAAGATAAACCGTTCTTAACAGAACTTGCGCATTATGAATGGGTTGAAATGGCGCTGGAACTTGATGATAGCGCGATTGACAGCAATATCAAAATTGACCCACATGGTGATCTTCTTGAAAACAAACCAATACTCTCAGCACAAGCCTGGCTACTGCGTTATAAATGGCCAGTACACCGGATAAGTCCTGATTTTCAACCTCAGGAATTACCTGAACATGCTATATTCATACTGGTCAATCGGAACCAGGATGACCGAGTTGAATTTACTCATTTAAACCAGGTGAGCGCACGCTTAATTGAATTGTTAAGTGAGAAGCAGTTTTGCAGTGGAAGTGCCTGCTTAGAGCAAATTTCACTTGAACTGGGTAGGGAAAATGATCCGCTAATATTGCAAACAGGCATGGAATTGCTGCAAAGTTTTCGCACACAAGAAATTATTGTTGGCACCACTAAAATATAGATAATAAGGAAATTAGAATGCATTTAATTGGATTATACGATGGTATTACAGCGAGGCTTAAAGCTAGCGGGGATTATATTTGGCCACTTGCTCTTCGCGTAATAATGTTCTGGGAATTCTGGGAAGCAGGGATAGGCAAATATCGAGGCAGTAACTGGTTTGCCGATATTCCCTGGGCTGATTGGCAGATGGGATTTCCAGCACCATTCAGTTTGCTGCCAACAGACCTTAATTGGACTATTGCCACCTGGGGTGAATTGATCTTTTCAATATTGATCCTGCTGGGCTTATTTACCCGATTTGCGGCTTTTTCTTTGTTAGTAATTACTGTGGTTGCAACCGCCGCTGTTCATTGGCCTGCAGAGTGGTATTCTCTGGCTGAACTCTGGAATGGCTATGTAATAAGCCCCAAAGGAGCTGGCAATTTTAAACTGCCACTATTGTTTGTTCTCATATTGCTTCCCTTGATTTTCCATGGAGGCGGTAAAATTAGTCTGGACTTTTTACTCTTAAGCAGCAAGAGAAAGAATCAACGTAATACAGTCACAAATGACCTGTCAGCCGTTGCTCTAGGGTTTCTGGTATTAGGTGCAACAACAGTATTTTTGCTGCCCGTTGTTGGCTACGCATTCCTTGGAATGGCACTATTAACAGTACTGGCCCACGCTTTTATCGGATAAACACAAATATTGAATCACCAAATGGCTTCCAACTGGAAGCCATTTTTTTGGATTCCTGTGATCAAACCTGCCTTGCCAGGCAAATGTAGCGCACCAACTGCAATAAAAGTACCGCCTTGACGTAATAGAGGCAATGCTCGTTTTAACATTGTCGCATTACGCTTATCAATACCCTGTTGCTGAAACCACTCAGCTAACGCAGGCTCCATTTCAGCCATTTGCTGGTGTGAAATTTGCGACAATGCATTAAGATCCCTTTGTAACCAAATTTCTACCATCTGCATATTTTGCGCCTGCATCTGATTAAAATCAGAGATCACTTGTTGCAACATTATGCGTTGATTTTCCTCATCCAGACTTTCCAGAAAACCTACCTGTTCTTCTAGCGTTTCCAAAGCAGTTAAGGTTGCGCCACCAGCAGCTGCGCGCAATGAAAGGCTGAAATCGAGAAACATTCCGGTTTCCGGCTTCGGAACACTTAGCGTCATAGCCGCAGCCCAGATTTTCAATTTTTGCGCATCAGCCTCCGAAACACCGTAGTCAGCCAATCGTTGGGCAGTTTGCTGGTACAAATCGGGGCCGAGCTTTTGTTCCAAACGCATTCCATCCTGATACCGCATCTGTTGCATTAGTTTTCCTATTGTTGGTAAATTGGGAACTAATTCCATCGCAAAGATTGGTGACTCCTTGATAGCATCCAATAAAACCTGAGGAAAATCTAAAACTCTTGCATCTTCACTATGGATAGTACCAAACAAATAACTCACCTTTTTCTCAGGTGATGTGATTTTCCATAGCAAACCTTTTTCAATAGCTTTTACCTGAGAATCAGTTTCTGTCACGTCAGCATATAGCAGCGTGAATTGCATAATTCCGATAAACAGTATTAGCAGAATTAAAATTCTTGATGAAAAAAAACTAAATTTGACAAAATTCAACATATAAACAGCAGCTTTTAAGTTATCATCTCCTATTCTCGCTTATTTGTAGCAATACTTCACCATGCCAATAACAACTACTACCATCGCCAAACGTTTTCGTGGTTTTCTACCTGTCGTAGTAGATGTTGAGACTGGTGGCTTCAACTCAGAAACAGATGCCCTGTTGGAAATTGCAGCTACAATTCTGCGTCTGGATGAAAATGGCAAGCTTTATCCAGCAGAAACCCATGCCTGTCATGTGAATCCCTTTGTCGGCGCCAATATTGAGCAAGCGGCTCTGGATGTTACCGGTATAAAACTGGATCACCCATTCAGGATGGCCGTTGATGAAAAAGAGGCGCTGACAAAAATATTTCAACCGATCCAGCAGGAATTAAAGCTCACAAAGTGCTCAAGAGCGGTATTAGTGGGTCATAACCCTTCTTTTGATCTGAATTTTGTCAAAGCTGCTGTTTGCCGGACTCAGGTCAAAAAAAATCCATTCCACGCTTTCAGTACGTTCGATACCGCCACCCTTGCTGGGCTTGCATATGGACAGACAGTGCTGGCAAGAGCTGTACAGGCAGCTGACCTTAAATGGCATGAAAACGAGGCACATTCCGCCATTTACGATACTGAGCGGACAGCAGAGTTATTCTGTACTATCATCAATCGATGGCGTGATTTATTTAAACTTGAGCAAGCTAGTAACACAGAAAATTGAACTCCCCGTGGAGAGTAGCTACACTTATTCCATTACTAAACTAATGGCAATTACAAAGAGTGTCTGAACAGATGTCTGTGTATAAAATTATAGCTTGAAATGTCGAGATTTCCTTCAGCAGAAAAGGCTTTGTAAGCACAAGTTTCTAGACAAACGTCCAAATATGCAAAACCTATTAAATGATAACAAGGGTCCGGATCCGGGCCGATGAGTGGTTTCTATGTCTGATTATCTGATGAATACCTATGCCCGTTTGCCGCTTGCCTTTACTCATGGAAAAGGTGCCTGGTTATGGGACGAAAATGAAAACAAATATCTGGATGCTGTAAGCGGTCTCGGGGTTACTGGCCTCGGTCATGCGCAATCAGAAGTAGCTGAAGTTATTGCTGACCAGGCTAATACTCTGCTGCACACAGCAAATCTAGCGGAAATACCCTGGCAAAATAAATTAGCCGAAAAGTTGTGCAAAGTAAGTCGAATGGATAAAGCTTTTGTTGCCAACAGTGGCGCTGAAGCAGTCGAATGTGCAATAAAAATTGCCCGTCTGTGTGGTCATCAGCGAGGTTTTAATACACCGCTAATTGCTGTCACAAACGGAGCCTTCCACGGGCGTACACTGGCTACCATCAGTGCAACAGATAACCTTAAGATCCAAAAGGGTTTTGAACCACTACTGGAAACCTATATTCACTTACCTTACGGTGATAGTCAGGCCTTTGAAAAAGCGATTAAAGATAACCCTGAACTGGTGGCTATTTTACTTGAGCCAATACAAGGTGAAACCGGGGTTGTTGTGCCTCCTCCCGGGTATTTTGAAAAACTCAGAGAACTGTGTGACAAAAATAATATTCTGCTAATTTGTGATGAAATCCAGGCTGGTTTAAACCGGACCGGCAAATGGTTTGCGCATCAGCATGAGAATATTGTTCCGGACATTATTACTCTGGCAAAAGCTCTAGCAAATGGCATTCCAATTGGTGTTTGCCTGGCAAGAGGTGAAGCTGCTAACGCTTTTGCACCAGGTAATCATGGTTCTA
>CAXMRK010000047.1:0-14770 GCA_964195815.1 uncultured Acidimicrobiia bacterium
TGATCTTTAGTGATAATGACGCCAGTAAGATCTGCATCCAACGGGTTATTTTCTGCTGAATCACCTGCTAAGGAAGATTCGCTATCAAGTGCACCATCTGTCTTTACAACAATCGGCTTTCGATTATTGTTAAACAACGGACGCTGTTTAATGACCGCAAACTTCTCCACTGGTTCAAGTGAATCAGCATCCACAATGCCATTTATTGAAGCACCTTGAATGGCGCTGTTATCTGCATCCACTTCTGGCACACCACTACCTACTATTGGCATGATCAAAATAGCTAATAGCAAAAGCCCGCTCAGCCCCAATAAAACAATGGCAACAGGATTATCTTTAATCAGTGATTTCATTGTTCTTCACCCCGACCACGCAAATACCCAGTCAAGTTAAAGCGAATATCCAAACGCGTGCTGGTTTCTTCAGCAGGCTTCCCTCTCACCCGGCGGGGTGTGATTTTGTACATATTCAACTCTTCAATCAGCATCATTGGACGTGAATCTTCGAGCTTGTGCAGCACGTTCACAAAATCAGGGATATTACAATTCATACGGATATTAACTGAAGATCTTTGATAACGCTCTTCAACGCTTGAGCGTACCGGCTGGCTAGAAATCACATTACAGGTAGCCTGGTCGTCAGCTTCTGAACTAATTACGTGTTTTAAGCGATCAGTCATACCTGCCGACGCAGCATTAGCATCGGCTTCTGGCAAAAACAAATCCACATCTAACTGCGCTGATTTTAACTTAATCAATTGCTCTGCCAGTACTTCACGTTGCAGAGTAATCGTTTTCATTGAGCGGTAGCGGGATTCAAGCGAATCAATTTGGTCACCAAGAGCTGCCCGTTTCACAACATACCAGTGAAAACCAAGCATATAAATTAATATCAGACTAATCAGCAATAAAGCTACTGGTAACAGTCGGCTGCTGGAATCAGCTGGAAGTAACTGCATTGTCAACCTCCTTAGCATCTGATTCTGGGTTTGTTGCAGATGATTCGACATTACCAGTCTTTTCTTCAACTGTAACTCTATCAGCTATTTTCAATAATTTTGCCGACACATTAAAGCGTTCCTTCTGCGCCCTACTATCAAATTGTGTGGTTCCCAAAAACGCCGCCTCTGCAAAATATTCTGACGCATTAATGTCTCTGATGAGTCGCTGAGATTCATTAGACAAGCCCTGAACCCGAATTTCTCCATCTTTAATAATCAGTCGCTGAAGCCAGGTATCGTTTGTCAGTATTCGGGTGAGCTCGGCAATTACTTCTATGTCTTCGGGAAATTCCGTTTCTCGTTTCGCCAAAAAGCTAGCACCTACACGAGCATCCTCAATTTGTTGGCGCATATTAGCAACCATGCGTGCTTCTTTCGAAACCGACGCGATGGCATCTTCCAGTTCATCTACATATTGTTCACGAACCCTAATCGATTGCAACATGGCAATCACCAGCAATACCAGCACCACAAGCCCTAACAGGCGATTAAAACGAGCTTTATAGTTGATTCGCTGTGCGCGCATCTCGACAGGCAGTAGATTTATGCTCTGAGTATTGTCCTGGAGCTCGTCGTTGGCACTCAGACGGTTAATATCGATACCCATTTGATGTAAATTCAGCACATGCTGATCTGCTAATTGACGCGGCACAAGATAAAGCTTTAGGTGAATAAGATTGTGTACTTTGTCTCTGCTCTTTACACAATAGTCAAAGTAAACATCACTGCTCCGAAACGGAGTCTGCCTATCTAAATCAAACTCTAATGCTTGCCGCAACCTTCCTTCGGCTGCCAACGGTAAGCTGGCATCGGTTTGCAACAAATCATTTGCTGGCAAAAACAGTACCTTTTCTGGATTTTCAAGTTCGGCTTCCAACAACAATTGCTGTAATTGCTGCTGAACAATCTCGGGATCCATAGCCTTTGACAAGGACAGTTGATGCGAATTATCGGTGTGTAACTGATAGCTATCTGTATCCGGATATATTTGTAGCGGACGCGCCTCAGCGACTAAGCGCTCACGCCACTCAGTCGGTAACAGTGAACGTAGTTCCGTCATCCACCATGACCAGAAACGACCCACACTGCTATCTCGCAGCTGGTCGTTCCAGACATTTATTTTTTGGCTGGCAGCGCTGATTAATGACACTTCAAGACTCCCACACTCCTTCTTTCCAGCGCATCACTTGAAACGCTTCCTGATTTTTGCCTGGCGAAAGGCTAATAGTGACATCCAATCGCTCCCAAATCCCACTTGGCATTGTTGCTTTAACACTAATGCTCTGGGTCGGGCCGATACCGCGCATTGCAACAGCGCTACCATCGGGCATCAACAGCGTATTATCTCCATCTCCATCTCGTTCGCGACGATTGCTAATGAATTCTTGAGCAATTGCATCTGTCATCCCTGGCAGTACTAGCAGGGCTTCATAAGGTGCAAACGCCGGATCAATTGTGCGCCGTCGAGAGTATACCGTTAAAGCTGGTTCGAGTTTACGATAGAGGTCATAATTCATCCCAAGAACTTGCTGTAACTCATCCAGAATCACAAAGTTTCCATTGCGCGGCCCGTAGGGTAAATCAGCAGCGGAATACTCAGACTCTTCAGCCCCATCGATACGCATAGCATCATCTGGATCTCGCCAGTCAAGAATTGCCCCAACCAGTGGTAGCACCTGCTCATCAGCCGCGCCCACTCCAATTAATAAACTACCTAGAGTTAGTTCATCTATAACATTGATATCCAGTTTGCCACGTTCATCTACAATGGAAATCTCCAAACCTGCATTCTCAAATGGCAGTGTATATACGCGGCCATCAGGCACCCAGCGATTGGCAACATCCGGGTTACGCAGATTCAAAACAGCCATAGCTATACCAGCTTCAGCGGCATAGCGCGCTCGAGTCCCATCGAGAAGCTGACGTGCCTGTAAATTCTCAGTACGTGCGGATATCGAATATGAACCCACACTGATCGTCATTAATACCAGCACCCATAGCACGATAATTAAGGCTATGCCTTTTTGCAGTGACGGGGCTTTATTAAACGAGAGCATACGCCTTGGGACACCAGCAGCCATTAGTTGTTCCCGCCCGAACTGTCTCGTTGTTGAATTAAATCCTGAATCGCTTGCTGGTAACGGTCGTTACCTCCACCAGCTATTCTGCTATTGTAACTGGAGGCAACCAGATCCGGCCATATCAAGCCGGTGCCAGTATCATTAAAATCCAGGCTCAAGCGCACTGCTAAAGGCAAATTACCGGGCTCATCCCAGCTTGCCTGCCAGCTGTTGATTTTTTCCTCTTTATCTGTTTTAAGAAACTCAAATTGCAGATCACTGATTTCATCCAGTAAAACAATGGGATCCTGTGCATCAAGATCAGCCTGCCCCTGAGAGAGAATAGCGTGCCTAAAGTGCAATTCCCGTCCATTTTCACCACTACCGAGTTCAAGGCGTTGTAATTGTGGTCCACCAAACCCAAGGTAACCTGGCATGGGTCCAATCCAGGTTATGCTGTCAGTATCACCTTCAAACATAATCGCATCTTCAGCCTCCCCATCCCAATGCAAAGGTAGCATTTGGTGAATTTGGCGGCTAATAAAACCATGGGTCATCCGCATTGACTGTGTCGCCGCGATCAATTGCTCACCACGCAGAGTCGCACGGGTAGTGGCTCGCATACCACCATATACAAGCGCCAGAATGGCCGCCATTAAGGTCACAGCTAATAACATTTCGATTAAAGTAAAGCCGCGTGTACGCTGCTGTAGTCTGAGCTCTGTGGTAATCATCTTTGATTACCGTTAATGGCTTTCAGAGTGACAAAAGTGGCTCTAGCAGGATTACCGCTCTCTCCCCAACTGACTTCAACTGCGACTCGATAAAGCTCTACCGGTAGCGACTCGGACACCAGGCTATCTTCTCCTATTATCATTTCGTATTCTGATATATCCAGAATATAGCTATATTTATCATTAAAATTACCGCTACTGCCACCGCTTTCAATCGGTACTGTCAGACCAACCTCGGCCATTATCGAATCCGCCCACAAAGTAGCCTGGGTATATTCCTGCGAACGCGCTGTATTGCGGACCGAACCAGTGAGAATTTGCATGACAGTGGCAAAAGCCAGGGCAAACAATACGAAAGCCACCAAAACCTCTAACAAGGTAAAGCCGCGTTGCTGAGATGAAACAGCAGTAATTCTCATGATTTCACTAACTGAGCTTCGCCGGTAAGCCATTGAATATGGATTTCATATTCACGCTCACCAACGCTAAAAAACAATTTACCACCAGTGGATCCACCATCAGGGAAAAAGCGTATACCAGCAAGGGTTTCTGATTGTTGTTCGCGCAGGGCTGTGGTCATCCCCAACTCAATACCTTCGGGTAACTGCAAAGGTTTCTGACCCGGCGCACTGATAGTACGGTTCTCCAGATCCACCATCAGCACCTGTTCTTTATGGGTGACAATTGCCTGAGTACGGGTATAACGCAAGGCACTGAGCACATCCCTTGAGGCATTGCGAACTTCTGCTCTGGATACACTTTTGCCCAGAGATAAACCCACCATGCTTACCATTAGACCAATCAAAACCATGACTACCAGGATTTCAATTAATGTGAAACCCCGCTGAGATGGGTATTTATAGGCCGCCGGATGCATAAGAAGTTATGAATTATTCCCAGCTGTTAATATCGGCGTTCTTACCTTCACCGCCAGGTTGCCCATCCGCGCCATAGGAATAAATATCGAATTCACCATGCTGACCGGGGTATTCATAATAATAAGAACGACCCCAGGGATCGTTTAATAGCGATGCTTTGATCATCCCTTCTTTCTGACCAGGCAAAGGAGCTGTAAGCTCATCTAATGATTCGGGATAGCGATTGTTCCAGAGGAAATTATATTCCTCTACTGATTGTTTCAGGCGCTCAATTTGACCCACTGCCACTTTAGCTTGTCCGGCACCAAATTTTGCAGCTATGTTAGGTACTAAAAAACCAGCAAGCAGGCCAATCAACACCATAACAACTAAAATCTCAATTAAACTAAAACCCCCTTGAAGAGGCGTTAAGCGGACACTTTTCATTTTCTTATTAAATTTCATTTTTATTTCCATCACAACAGTTGTAACCACAATACAAATAGAGTGGAGTTAATCAAACAACCAGGTCATTGATTCCAAGAATAGCCACAAGTACAGACATAACAATCAAGCCAATCATGCCAGCCAGCAACAATGTTAGTAGAGGTACGAACAACGCCATCAGTCGATCAATAGTTGTGCGCACTTCACGATCATAAGCATTTGCAACCTTACCCAGCATGGTATCAAGCTGGCCGGTCTCTTCACCCACGCTGATCATCTGCAGTGCAAATTTGGGGAAATGACCAGATGCAGCTAGATTTCTCGCTAAGGAACCACCAGATTGGACCTGTTTTCTGGCCTCGGATAGATCCGCCTGCATGACAGTATTACTGAGCACATTGCGGGCAATTCCTAATGCCGATAGTAGTGGGACACCATTAGTTAATAAAGTTCCCAGGGTGCGTGACAGACGGGCTGTCTCAAGCTTGGAAACAAGATCACCAACCCAACGGCGCTTTAATAACCAACCATCCCAGCCACGACGCTTTTCAGTATCTGCCAACATGCTACGGAAGGCATACACTACAAAAAACACTACAGCAGCGATCAACCACCAAAAACTCTGTAATACCCCGCCAACGCCTAACACTATTCGTGTCAGCAACGGCAATTCCCCTCCGAGCTCTTCAAAAATCGGCGTAAATTGGGGAATAACATATACTAACAAGAGGATCAGTGAAGCAATTGCTAAAACTACAAGAAGAATTGGATAGATAAGCGCAGATACGACGCTATCTTTAAGATCCTTGGAGCTTGCTAGATAGTCTGACAGTCGATCCAGAGTTATATCCAGAGTGCCACCAATCTCGCCGGCGCGAACCATATTAATATAGAGCTTATTAAAACTATGCTGATGGCTCTCCAGTGATTTTGAAAAAGTTTCTCCACCACGCACTTTATCGCGCAATGCAGTAACTACCTTTCGAACTTTATCATTCTCGGCTAAATCAGCGAGCACCGTTAACGATCGGTCAAGCGGTAAGCCAGCACCAACCAAAGTCGCCATTTGTTCCGTAAACTGGCCAACCTCTGCAGCTGACATGCCCTGACGCCCAAGACGCAAACTACTGAGACTGAAGCCACCCTTTCCTGCCTCTTTGGTTGACAGAGGCAAATTACCCTCTGCCTGTAATTTAGCAACAACGGCATCCGAATTAATCGCCTCCATGCTGCCCTGTACGACATCACCTGAGGGCGCCACTGCTCTATATTCATAGATCGGCATCTGTCTTATGCCTCCTGGGTAACCCGTAGAACTTCCTCCAGGGTGGTAATTCCTTGAAGACACTTATTCAAACCATCCTGATACATAATCCGCATGCCATCAGCGACAGCCTGGTTTTGAATTTCTCCGGCAGTTGCACGGTTAATCACCAGGCGTCTTACTGCATCACTCATACCCAGTAACTCAAGAATGGTTGTACGACCCTGGTATCCACTGGGTGTAGCGGGAGAACCTATAGCGTGATAAAAGGTATGTGGGCCATTACCTGCAAGCGTATCTAAACCCAGTTCGGCAGCCATTTCCGGCAGCACTTCATAAGCCTCTGCTGTGTCCCTGTTTAAAGTACGAACCAGACGCTGAGCAAGGATGCAGTTTACCGTTGAGGTCAACAGATAATCTTCAACTCCCATATCCAGCATACGAGTTACAGCACCCGCAGCATCGTTGGTATGGATGGTTGAGAGCACCAGGTGACCTGTAAGCGCAGATTGAATCGCAATTTTTGCAGTTTCAAGGTCACGCATTTCACCAATCATTATCACGTCTGGATCCTGACGCACAATTGCTCTTAACGCCGAAGCAAAATCAAGACCGATAGAAGCTTTTGCCTGAATTTGGTTGATACCCTCAAGCTGATACTCAACAGGGTCTTCAACAGTAATGATTTTCCGCTCGGGAGTATTAAGCTGCTGCAAAGCGGTATATAAGGTTGTGGTTTTACCCGAACCTGTTGGCCCGGTAACCAGGATGATGCCATGCGGCATTTCCAGCTGACGCACAAATTTCGCCTGCAACTGTTGATCAAAACCCAGCTCGGAAAAATCAAGCACTATCGATTCACGATCAAGTATACGCATGACCACGCTCTCACCATGCGCCGTGGGAATAGTAGACACGCGTAGATCAAGTTCTTTACCCTGCACCCTGTGCATAATTCGACCATCCTGGGGCAAACGACGCTCGGCAATATTCAGTTTTGCCATGATCTTGATACGCGAGATCACTGCAGCGGCTGAGCTTGGAGGAGGTGATTCAACTTCCTGCAATACACCATCAATGCGATAGCGGACTTTCAAATGATTTTCAAAGGGTTCGATATGAATATCTGATGCTCGCGATTCAACAGCCCGCTGCATAATCAGATTAACCAGGCGGATAACAGGAGCTTCAGATGCCAGCTCACGCAGGTGTTCCACACTTTCGCCATCTTCGCCATCAGCAGCATTGAGACCTTCGGCTATTTCCCCCATCATGCTACGACCACCGCCGTAGAATTTCTCCAAACTGGTTTCTATATCGGAGGGTACACCAATGATGTATTTGATCTTTTTACCAGTGGCCATTTGCAGCGCCCGGCTGACAAATTCATCCCGGGGATTTGCAGAAACTACTACCCAATCAGTATCATCACTGGCTATAGGCAAAAGGAAGTTTTGTTTCAGGAAGCGATAAGATACCGAGCCAAGATCAATACCTTCATCTGGTAATTGTTTGACATCATAGAGCGGCAAACCAAGCAACTTGGATAATGTTTCAGAAACATTTCGCTCCGATACTAAACCTAAGCGCACCAGCAGAGCAACTAAGTCCCCACCTTGCTCGGCGTGTACCGTACGCGCGCGCTCAAGGTCGTCCGCTTTCAGATAAGCTTCCTTGAGTAGCCGCTCAATCAGCTCATCTTTTTTTGATTCTGCACTGGTATCAACCAGCGCCTCGACTGCTTCGCTCACAGCACACCCCTGTTCATAATTATTATGTCCGTCATTATAGCCTGAGCGGACAAAGACAGTACTACGACCACTGCTGTCTTGACTGGTTCAAGCTCAAGTTATTTTTTATTATGCCCAAGCACATGCTGTTCAAGAAAAACTCTATTTCTAAGTATCCACCAAACTATGGGAATCACCGCCGGAAAGATCAAATATCCCATTTGATAACAGAGTGCTATCAATGTGGGTGACAGATCACTGGCTGTTGCTGCACCAGCAGCTGTTCCAGGAAAAGTAAAAGCCAGGCTTTTTTGAATTTCCCAAAACACGCCCCAGGTTTGCACCAATACTAAAACTATATATCCACCGAGGATATCCAAAGCACGTTTCTTCCAGCTACCGGGTGTGGCCATAATCAGACCAAACATAACGGGTATGCCGTAGCCATATATCATTGGATTCACATCAAATGAAAGTGCAGCCAAACGACCCTGCACCCTTTCATTAAGGGGTATATTTGTAGCTATTTCTAACAGATAACTGTTTTGAACCAAGTCATAAAACATCTCACCTATGTTTTTTTCCAGCAACCAGGCTGTTAATCGTGCCACTGGCAAAACTAGTATGGTAGATACCTTAAACCAGAAAAAAAACCCCAACGGCATCCACAAAGCGGAAAGAAGGAATAAATCCTGTACCGGTCTATTCGGTCGTTTTACCTCAGTTTTGTCTAACTCTTCCATTAATCCACCCTCAAAATTCTATCGTTTCAAGCAGTCATTACTTATGTGCAAGTGACCATTGATAAGCATTGAGAAACATTTTCTGCCATGGCGATTGCTGCTGCCAGTCAGATGGTGCCCAGGAGAAATTTCTGCTCTGCAGGGTCCGCTCCGGATGCGGCATCATTATTGTGACGCGGCCATCAGGCGTGGTCAAACCGGTTACCCCATCGGCAGAACCATTAGGATTTGCAGGATAGTGACCGGCTCTCCGACCATCCGCTTCAATATAGCGCAATGCAACATATGCCGAAACTGAATTACTATTCCCCCAGTCTACCCTGCCTTCACCATGTGCACTGGCAACGGGCAAACGGCTGCCTTCCATACCAGTTAGAAAAATTGAAGGTGAAGCTTGAATTTCCACCAGTGACAGACGCGCTTCAAATTGTTCTGATCGATTGTGCAGGAAATGCGGCCAATCATTTGCTCCAGGGATAATATCCCTTAATGTAGCCAACATCTGACAGCCATTACAAACACCAAGAGCAAAGTGTTGTGGGTCAGCGAGGAATTCTTCAAATTGTTGTCGCATTTGCTTATGGAAAAGTATTGATTTAGCCCAGCCTCGTCCCGCACCAAGCACATCACCATACGAAAACCCTCCGCAGGCAACAAAGCCGCTAAACTCATGCAAATGCGCTCGCCCAGAAAACAGGTCGCTCATATGGACATCGACAGCATCGAAGCCGGCCAAATGAAATGCTGCTGCCATCTCAACCTGACCATTTACGCCCTGCTCACGTAGAATTGCGACACGGGGCTTAGCCTTTACAGATTCAGCTACAGTAGCTTTAATTGGCCAATCAAACTTAATCAGTGGTCGTAAACAGGCTTGTTCAGTTGCTGCTATTCTAGAAAATTCTTCATCCGCACATTCTGGGTTATCGCGCAAGCGCTGCACTTGATAGCTGGTGTTTGCCCAAATCTGTTGCAGCTCAGTTAGAGCTGCGCTGTAGAGTTGCTCACCCGCTGCATGAATGACAATTTCCGGGTTTTGTAATGGCCTTGCAATACGCTGACAACAGTCTGATAAATTGGCATCTGCTATAGCCGCTTCAACCATTTCTAAATCTTCACTACGGACTTGAATGACCGCACCTGGTTCTTCAGAAAACAGCCAGGGCTTGCTCTGTTCAGCTGTGTCAGGAAGACTAATGCTCAAACCTGACTGACTTGCAAAAGCCATTTCCAGCAAGGTGGCCAGTAAGCCACCGTCTGAACGGTCATGATATGCCAGTAATTTACCCGACGTGTTCAAGCTCTGAATCAACTGGAAAAATGCCTTTAAGTCAGCGGCACTATCCAGATCAGCTACTGCGCCACCTTGTTGCGAGTAAACCTGAGCTAATGCAGAACCACCGAGACGATTTTTTCCATGCCCCAGGTCCAGCAAAAGCAAATGACTATCCAGCTCTGAATCTTCAACATCCAATTGTGGTGTCAAACTCCGACCAACATCTGTAACCGGAGCAAACGCAGTAACAATTAATGATAATGGTGCCTGCATCTGTTGGGATTGGCCTTGTTTATCTTCCCACGAAGTGCTCATTGATAATGAATCTTTGCCGACAGGTATAGCGATACCCAGGTCAGGACATAACTCCAAGCCCACAGCCTGAACCGTATCAAAAAGGGCTGCATCCTGACCCGGATGACCAGTAGCCGCCATCCAGTTGGCAGATAATTTGATATCACCAATATCAGCAATGGCAGCTGCCGCTATATTGGTTATTGCTTCGGCAACAGCCATCCGCCCTGATGCCGGCCCATTCACAATCGCCAGAGGGGTTCGTTCGCCCATTGCCATTGCTTCACCGGTAATGGCTTCAAAGCCACTGACAGTTACTGCACAATCAGCAACAGGCACTTGCCATGGACCCACCATCTGATCACGCACAACCAAACCACCAACACTGCGATCACCGATGGTAATAAGAAATTGTTTTGAGGCAACTGCAGGCAGGCTGAGAACTCTTTCAATGGCTTCATCTAAGATGATTGAATCAAGATCAAACTTATCAATCGATGCTGCGAGTGTAGTTACATCACGATGCATTCGTGGAGGCTTGCCAAGAAACACTTCCATGGGTAAATCTACAGGTATGTCAGCCAATAACTGATCATTCACGCGTAGGTGCCCATCATCAGTGGCCTTGCCAACTACCGCTACCGGGCAGCGTTCACGTTCACATAAACCAATAAAGTCATCAAGTCTGTCAGCATGCACCGACATAACATACCTTTCCTGAGCCTCATTGCACCAAATTTGCATTGGCGACATTGATTTATCGGTTGAATGAATGGCTCGTAGCTCCAATAACCCACCTCTACCACTATCATGGAGCAATTCAGGCAAAGCATTTGACAGCCCACCAGCACCGACATCATGAATTGAGATTAAGGGATTGTTTTCACCCTGAGCCCAGCACTGATCGATAACTTCCTGACAACGGCGCTCCATTTCCGGGTTTTCTCTCTGCACTGATGCAAAATCAAGTTCTCCAGCACTACTGCCCGATCCCATCGATGAAGCTGCACCACCACCAAGCCCAATCAACATTGCTGGACCGCCTAAAACAATTACCGGAGCGCCCTCTGGAATCACCTGCTTATCCACATGCTGGCGGCGTATATTACCCATTCCACCAGCGATCATAATCGGCTTATGATATCCCCACAGGTGCTGGTTATGTTCGAATTCAAAAGTCCGAAAGTAGCCACCTAGAGCAGGTCTGCCAAATTCATTGTTAAAGGCAGCTCCGCCCAATGGGCCTTCGATCATTATTTCCAGAGCAGATGCTATTCTGTCAGGCTTGCCTGTTGATATCTCCCAGGGCTGAAGTGCTGCTGGAATGCGCAAATGAGAAACTGAAAAACCGCATAACCCTGACTTTGGCTTTGAGCCTCGACCGGTTGCTGCCTCATCCCTTATTTCTCCACCAGAACCGGTCGCTGCACCCGGGAAGGGAGAAATAGCGGTTGGGTGATTATGGGTTTCCACCTTAATCTGGATATCTATTGCTTCATTTGTAAATTGATATTGGTGAGAATCGCTGTCAGGAAAAAATCGAGCCGCCTGCGAGCCAGCAATTACTGCCGCATTATCGTGATAAGCTGAAAGTACATTTTTGGGTGATTTTGCATAAGTATTTTTAATCATCCCAAACAGCGTTTCTTGCCGATCTAAACCGTCAATACTCCAACTGGCATTGAATATTTTATGGCGACAGTGCTCAGAGTTTGCCTGCGCAAACATCATTAACTCTGCATCTGTTGGATTACGGCCTAACAGTTGATACTGCCGAATCAGGTATTCAATTTCATCTTCAGACAGTGCTAAACCTAGCTCCCGGTTAGCCTGCTGCAGAGATTCAATAGGATTGAGGCTCAAATCAATAGATATAAGCGGTGCTGGATCAGTTTGCTCAAATAAAGCTTCAGCCTGATCAAAACAGGTCAACACAGATTGTGTCATTCGATCATGTAACTGTTTCTCAATTTGCTGGTGATATTTCTGCGCATATTCAGTAGGCAGAAAAAAAGCCTGGGCACGTTCAACCCGTATCAGCTCCGGAAAACCGCATCGGTGGGCAATATCTGTTGCTTTTGAAGACCAGGGAGCAATAGTTCCACTTCGAGGTGTCACCAGAAACATACTTGCTTCATTAGCCGCTGATTCCGGCAGCTCGCCCTGGACATGTAAAAGCTCACGCAGCCTTGAAAGTTGGCTGTCACTGAGCTTATCCGACAAATATAATAGGTAGATCCATTGACTGCTGATTGTCATTTTCTGACCCAGCAATTGACCTAGTTTTCTTGCCAGTCGCTGCTGACGAAATTCGGATAATGCTGCCTCACCGGGCAACCAAAGAAACTTTTTCAACTTCCACCTCAGATTAAGGATAGCAACCAGCGGTAATTATAAACCAGCGGCCTGCAGGGTGGGCACAAATGCCAGACCAATAAAAAACGGCCGCAAAAGCGGCCGTGTTTTAGCTATTACGATATTACTTATTCAGCGCTTTTATACATGGAATCTAAACGCTGTTTTAGCTGCTTCGGCGGCACATACCCAGGAATCATCTTACCGTCAGCTGTAAACATTGCAGGAGTTCCGCTAACTCCAAGTTTTATCCCAATTTCATACTGATCTTTAATTGGGTTGTCACAATTCTTAGGCTCAGGCACGTCACCATTTTTTGCCATTGTTATGGCTTCATGCTTATCAGCAGCACACCATACAGAAACATACTTTGTATATGATTCCGAGCCGATACCTGCACGCGGGAAGGCCATATAGTTAATACTGATTCCTTGCTCATTATAGTCAGCAACCTGGTTATGCAGCTTTCTGCAATACCCACAGTCGAGATCTGTAAAAACAATCAACTCATAATCTGTTTTTTTAGGGGCAAAAATTATCTGCTTACTTGCATCAAGTGACTTGATCAATACCTTGCGGATTCCAGATTTTGCATTGTCAGTAAGATCTTCCCGAGTCTCCAGATCAAATAATCGACCCTGCAGCAGATATTTTCCATCTTCGCTGAAGTAAACCACTTCGGTATCAATTTGGACTTCTAATAATCCAGCGACCGGAGTTTCGCTAACTGCGACATCCTCTGATAATGGGCTCAAAGCTTTAACTGCTGCACGAACAGCTTCATATGAATCAGCTGCGGCAGCTGCTGAAACCAGAAATACAGACAGAGCAAGAGTTATAAGGGCTAGTTTAGTTTGTTTCATTATTTATCCAAAATTGATCGCTCAAAGTGTGAGTGTGAAATTGTATTAAAGTTCAATTTATTACCCAAAAAATCCTGCTTAATCCTTGCTTGTTGGGTTAACCACGAGGATGGTGCTTTAAATGAAGATTTTTGAGTCCTTCACGGGCGATGTGAGTATATATCTGTGTGGTCGAAAGGTCACTATGACCAAGCAATAATTGTACAACTCTTAAGTCAGCTCCATGATTTAACAAGTGTGTCGCAAAAGAATGTCTAAGCATATGTGGTGAAACCTTAATCCCGATTCCGGCCTGGCGAGCATACTTACTGATTGCATACCAAAAGGCCTGACGGCTGAGACCTGACTTCCGTGCAGTTAAAAACACAGATTCCTGCTGAGCACCCTTCAGCAAATTCACCCGTCCATCTTTTAAATATAGCCTGATCCATTCTTCAGCATTTTCTCCAAGCGGCACCAGTCTTTCTTTACCACCTTTACCTAAAACTCTGACTACGCCTTGTTGTAAATTTAAATTAACCAGCTCCAAATTAACCAGTTCACTAACGCGTAAACCCGTTGCATACATCAATTCAAGCATTGCCCGATCTCTTTGTCCTACTGGTTTGTTAATATCCGGCGCTTCAAGTATGGCTTCAACTTGATCTTCAGATAATGCTTTGGGTAAGCCCCGACCGAGTTTAGGTGAGTCAATTAAAATAGTTGGATCTGCGGACAGCAGCTGTTCGCGTAATAGATATCTGTAAAACTGTCTAAGCACAGATAGAGAACGGCCCAAGGTTCTTGCGCTTGAACCCTGACGGGTTTTATTTGCCAGATAGAGCTGAATATCAGCACGCTGGGCTGCAACTAAAGTGACAGCCTGTTTTTCAAGGTAGTTTGAAAAATGTTTCAGGTCGTAGCGATAACTTTTCAGACTATTATCTGATAGCCCGCGCTCCGCCCACAGAGCATCCAGAAACTGTTCAATTTGCAGATTTGAAATTTTATTATTAATGGTAATAACCAGAAGTACTATTATTGTTTAAATAGTAAAGCCCGGAATGCCGAGCTTTACTCATCAATATAAACATTATTAAAGACTAACTGCAGCCTGATTAACTGGATTAAATTTGCTCTATTTAGGCTTAGTTAAATCCTATTGCTG
>CAXMRK010000048.1:0-3985 GCA_964195815.1 uncultured Acidimicrobiia bacterium
CTACACGCCCTACAAAAATGACCTGTCGGTCCGAGTGTCATTGCTACCAGATTTTATGTCCGAACTGGATCAACTGGTCAGCGAACATTACCCTGATTTTGAAGTCATTTGGTTTGGCCATATCGGTGATGGCAATCTCCATATGAATGTGCTCAAACCAGAGGCTATGGAGATCGATGATTTTGAACAGGCTTGTAAGATAGTCAGTGTGACGGTCTATCAACTGGTTGAAAAATATTCCGGTAGCGTCTCAGCAGAACACGGTATTGGCGTGTTGAAGCTGGCTGCTTTGAAATATGCCCGTAGCGATGCTGAAATTCAATTAATGCGGGAGATGAAACAAATCTTTGATCCGGACAATATTATGAATCCTGGGAAATTATTCGCCGATGTCTAATGATATAACTGAGTGTACAACTACATTTGAAAGCCGTGGTCGCCGTGTCGATCAAGTCGCTGTGGAGTTGTTTCCAGAGTATTCTCGAGCACGATTGCAAACCTGGTTGAAAAGCGGGAATTTGCTGATCGATGGAAAAAAGGTTAAGCCAAGTAGCAAGCTGCAAGGTGGCGAAACATTTGCCCTCACAGCTGTTGCAGAACCAATTGATGAAGTGGCTGCAGAAGCAATAGATCTCGATGTCATCTATGTTGATGATGAGGTCATCGTAATTAATAAGCCGGCAGGTCTGGTAACCCACCCGGGAGCAGGTAACTGGAGCGGTACGCTGCAGAATGCTTTGCTGCATTATGATCCACAGTTAGCCGGGATTCCGAGGGCAGGTATTGTCCACCGACTGGATAAGGAAACTTCGGGAATAATGATGGTGGCACGCAGCTTACAGGCGCATAAAAAGCTGGTTGATGCACTACAAGCGCGCACCGTATCGCGCGAGTATCAAGCCCTTGCAGTGGGTGAAATGGTAGCAGGCGGTAGTGTCGATCAACCGATTGGCAGGCACCCCAAAGATCGCAAGCGCATGGCGGTGGTAGAAAGTGGCAAGGAAGCGGTAACCCATTACCGGGTTAATCAGCGTTTTCAAGGATTTACTCTCCTGGACGTCAAGCTTGAAACTGGGCGAACCCACCAGATTAGAGTGCATATGGCATTTATCCAATATCCGCTTGTAGGTGATCCTATATATGGAGGAAGGCGCCGTGTTCCCGCTGGATTAAGCGAACAGACTCGAACTGCAGTCCAGCAATTTCCGCGTCAGGCCTTACACGCAAAACGCTTGAGCTTCGAACATCCTCAAACAGGAGAAGAGGTCTGCTTTGAAGCCCCTCTGCCAGATGATTTAACTCAGTTGTTGCAACTGCTACCTGAAAAATAAATGCGGAAAATTATCCCAGATTGGCCAGCAGCTAAAGCTGTGATTGCATTCACCACAACCCGTTCTGGTGGAATATCCCCAGCCCCATGGGATAGTTTGAATTTGGGTAATAACTGTGGTGATCAAATAGCAAATGTAGAGGCTAATCGAGAACAACTTACAGCGTTATTACCGCAACAACCTTTTTGGCTGAAGCAAGTACACGGAATAGCGGCTGTAGAAGCCGACATGAACTCAGCCATCACCGAGGCAGATGCCAGCTGGAGCAATCAAAAAGCTGTTGTTTGTGCGGTATTAACTGCCGATTGTTTACCAGTCCTGTTATCTACAAAGAATGGTTCGCATATTGCGGCTGCTCATTGTGGCTGGCGTTCATTAGCAGCGGGAGTGCTTGAAAATACCATCGCTGCAATGGCCGTTGATGCGAATGAATTAATGGTCTGGTTTGGTCCGGCAATTTCTGCAGTAAATTATGAAATCGGCGAGCAAGTCTACCAAACATTTGTTGATCAAAATTCACAAGACCAGTCTGCATTCAGCTTAACGCGGCCTGGTCATTGGCAGGCAGATTTAATTCAGTTGGCAAAAGCTCGTTTACGGCGTTTAGGAGTAGATGCTTTCTACGGTGGACATTGGTGCACATACGCAGACCAGCGGTTTTATTCATACCGCCGCAGTGGAGTTACCGGGCGTATGGCGAGCTTAATTTACCGAGTTTAATAGCCTTCATGTCACTCCGCTTAAATTTCACGTCATACCATTAAAATTTCACGTCACACCATTAAAATTTCACGTCATCCCGGCCCTTTGAGCCGGGATCTCCTGATGGCTTGCACGGTGCGCGAGGAGGTCCCGGCTCAAAGGCCGGGATGACGGTTCTATTGTTCTCGAGCGAGGAGAGCTGCTACTCAGCTAATTCAATCGCAGTAACCCGTTGGAATCCTCGTGGTAGCTTACGCCCACGTTTTGCTCGCTCAGCCGTGTAGTGTTCCAGGTCTCTTGCACTCATGCGTAGATAACGTGCACCAGCCCAGACCAGAATCTCACCACCAACCGGAAGCACTGCAACACCTACTACCCATTCTTCAGCGGCTTTCAGGATTTTGGGTGGAATATTGATCAGTTTATTGCCTTTACCTTTGCTCAGTTCTGGCAGCTCCGATAGTGGATAAACAAGTAAGTGACCAGAGCTTGTAGCACAGGCAATCAAATCAGTCTCGTAATCGCTCACCAGTGACGGCGTCAACGGTATCGAACCGGGAGGCAAGCTGAGTACCTTTTTACCTGCTTTCACTCTACCGTAGAGGTTTTCAGTAGCAGTCACAAAGCCGTAGCCAAAATTGCTTGCGAGTACAATTTTATCGGCTGGATCTGCTGCAATCACAGACAGGAAACGGCTGCCATCTGGAGGTGAGAATGGCTTGGTTAATGGTTCACCTAGCGATCTTGCAGAAGGTAGACCATGAGCTGATAAGGAATAAGCTCTGCCGCTACTATCAAGGAAGCTAACCAGTTGATTACTGCGCCCGCGTGCGGAGTGTTGATATTCATCTCCAGAGCGATAATTCAGACTTTCTGGATCAATATCATGGCCTTTGGCCGCGCGTATCCAGCCTGATTGAGAAAGAACAATAGTTACAGGCTCTGCCGTTAACAGGTCTGCTTCATTGAGTGCATGTGCACTATCACGGATGACAATGGGTGAGCGTCGTGCATCACCATAGAGCTCAGCATCAGCCAGCAGCTCTTTCTTGATCAGTGTTTTCATCCGTTGCTTGGAGCCCAGTGTTTGTTCCAGTTTTTGGCGTTCTTCGTCCAGTTCGTCCCTTTCGCTTTGTAGCTTGAATTCTTCAAGTTTAGCCAGATTGCGTAGTTTGAGATCAAGAATGGCATCCGTTTGGGTGCCAGTAAGGTCGAAACGTTGCATCATCACCTGTTTGGGTTCATCTTCTGTGCGGATAATATGGATGACTTCATCGATATTCAGATAGGCAATTAATAAACCTTCAAGAACATGTAAGCGGTCAACCACCTGATCCAGACGGAATTCCAGTCGGCGAGTAACGGTTTGTAGTCGGAACTGTAACCACTCACTGAGAATCTGCTTAAGGTTACGCACCCCGGGTTTACCGTTAATGCCAATAACATTGAGATTAACCCGATAAGTTTTTTCCATATCGGTAGTGGCGAACAGGTGGTTCATCAATTGTTCTGCATCTACTCTATTCGAGCGTGGCACAATCACCAGACGTGTTGGGTTTTCATGATCAGATTCATCGCGTAAATCTTCAACCATTGGTAGCTTTTTAGCCCGCATCTGAGCGGCTATCTGTTCAAGGATTTTGGCTCCAGATACCTGGTGTGGAAGTGCAGTCACAATGACATCACCGTTTTCTTTTTCAAAAATCGCACGCATCCGCAGACCACCATTGCCGGTGGCATATATTTTTTGCAGTTCCTCTGCAGGAGTGATTATTTCGGCTTCTGTAGGATAGTCAGGGCCTGGAATATGCTCACATAACTCTTCTACAGTGGTGCGGGAATTTTCCAGCAGACGGATACAGGCACTCACTACTTCGTTTAAGTTATGTGAGGGAATATCAGTGGACATACCCACAGCAATACCCATAGTGCCGTTGAGTAGAACGTTGGGT
>CAXMRK010000049.1:0-9155 GCA_964195815.1 uncultured Acidimicrobiia bacterium
AAAAGTTGAGAAAATGATCAATTAATAATCCGATTACGTGTGAAGTACCACTCTCGATCTTGGACGAAACTTTAGGCTTCCTCATTGGCGATGCAATTCACGGCTGCACTTGAAGTATAAAAGCTTGTCAGGCGCCTTCGAATTATGGCTTCCAATTGTCCATTTTGCTTCAAAACAGCAACAACCTGTGGTGCAAAGCGTTTAGCCTCTTGAATAATCAATGTGTTGGAAATTTGCAATTCCTCGAGTAGATCATCAAGGTTTTGCTCACCATATTTTTCATAAAAATAATCGACGATTAGTTCATAGCTTGTCTTAAAATACGCTGTTGTCCGAAAATGTTCCCAATACTCAAAAACCAGGTTGATAAAAGAGGTTAATATTTCATTGTCTATGCCCTCTTGAAGTTCGCCCAAAGTTTTGTCTTTGAGATGCTCGAAGGTACCCATGGCTGCGTTTTTTAATGCCTCATCGGTTAATGCTCTCTCCAGATAGACCTCACTTTCAGCTAATATCAGGTCCAGATTAGTTGAAATATAACTTCTCACATTTTCTTCAACCGCACTACTCAGGCTTGGCACAGTTTTGGCCACCACGCGTTGCCCCATTTTTAGCAATGATGAAACACCTGGCACCGATTTACTAATTATATTGGCATCATAAATGTAACGCGTAATTGCTTGATAGATCACACCAGAAAGTAGATTTCGGTATAAAGGCAAGTCCATTAGGAGGTTCATTCCGCCTTTTATCTGCTCATCAAGCTCTAGTACCTGATCAACAAACTTCGCATAATTAACCTCATCGATAACTTCACTGAAATGTGTCTCAAGATGACTATCGGAAGATAATAACCAGGCTGTGGCTTCATCTGCAATCTCAATGAAAGCCTCTGGTATCTCGCGTTTGACCACATTGGCATGAATGAATGCCTTAACAGTTTTCGCTGTGACCAGTTGGTTTAGACGGGTTGAATTGGTCCAGTCTGCCAGTGCTTCAGTTTCTTCAATTACCCAATTGATCAGCTTGGTTTCATCAAAAGCGTCCAATTCGTGTTGAACGTGGAGCTCGAGAAGTTTTGGGGCGATAGATTTTTCGAATGAAGCAGGATTAGTCATTTTCAATTCCATTAATTTGGGATTAATTTCGGTTTTCTGGACACTAATATATGCACTGGTAACACTAATCAATAATTAGATGCAGGTATTAACTTTTATGAATTATGGTCACACGCCATAGCTTCAATTAAAAGAAATAAAGCATAGATACTGACTTTCGTGTGGTTGGCGATTATCATAGACAACAAATAATTACAGGTATCCACCCATGTCGCAGAGAAGTACTGGTATTGAAAACAACAGCGCCTTTGGTAAGTTTATAACGAATCTCCGTTATAAAGAAATTTATCGGCAATCTATTGGCATCATTTTATTAATGATATTTGCCTTTTTTGCCGAACCACAGCAACCCTGGGCGGCTATTGGTGTGGGCATGGTTGTTGTTGGCGGGCTTGTACGCTTCTGGGCCGCAGGTATGGTGATGAAAAATCAGGTCCTCGCAACCTCAGGCCCCTATGCCTGGGTTAGACACCCACTTTATGTTGGTAACATATTGATTTTGTTCGGAATGGTGGTAGTTTGTCTGAACTGGTGGATATTAGCTATTACGGTAATTTTCTTCTGGTTTTTTTACCCACCTGCAATTAAATATGAAGATGCTAAATTGCTGAAGATATTTGGAGATCCATGGAAAAAATGGTCATCACAGGTACCTGCATTAATGCCGCGTTTTAGTCCATACCCACATAGAAGCGAAGATACCTGGAACCTTAAACGTGCGATTGGACGAAATGGTGAAATGTATATACTGATTTGGGTAGCAGTCAGCGTTGCACTTGCTTTTTATCTTAACTAAGCAATTGTTTTAAAAGGCTTATCTGCCTCAAATAACAATGTTACAGGGGGCTTGTCAGGCATAGAATGCTGGTGCCCTGCCCCTGACATGCTCATATTTGCATGCATTAGTGCCCATGCGGCAATCCAAACTGCAAATATCATCATCGCAATACCAATAACCCGGCGTGCCTGTAATGAGGATTTCAGTTGTGAAATAAGGGGTCCGGCAACTGTCAGTGAGGTTAATGCGGGTAATGTGCCAAGGCCAAACGCAAACATAATCATTGCCCCGGAAACAGTAGAACCACTGGCTGCCGCGGTTAACAAAATGGTATAAACCAGGCCACAAGGCAACCAGCCCCATAACATACCTGTTCTCAGCGATTTCCAGAGACTGTTTTCAGTTGTATTTTTGCCCGGTGCTTTACTCATTAAACGCGTGATCGCACGCCATAGTTTGCCGCCGCCACGCTCTAACCAACCGAGATAGGAGCGGCCGGTTAAATACTGCAGACCAATAAGAAAAATTAAAATTGCAGTTAATAAGCGAAGCAAGATACTCCATTGTTTTAATTCAACAATTTGACCAACAGAACCAACAATTGTGCCTACAATTGCGCCTAAAACAGCATAACTGAAGATACGTCCTGCATTAAATAACAGCGCTTTACGCAGTGCCTGCCACTTGCTGGCTCCCTGCTCAATACTTCCAGTACCAATAGCTGCCGCTATTCCACCACACATACCAAAGCAATGTGCGCTTCCCAGTAAACCTGCTATAAATGCGGTAAAAAGTGTTGATATAAAAGTCATGCCTATTCCGTTTTATCTTCTGAATTGAGTAGTTGCTCCCCCTCCTCCAAGGGTTCTTCCAGAATTTTTTCCTCGTCCATAATGATGCTCCAGCCTGGGCTGTCCAGATCTTCAAACTGACCGCCTTTAAGCGCCCAGATGAATATCCATATTGCAATACCAGTCAACAAAATTCCCAGAGGAATCATTAAGTAAAGACTAGCCATTATTTGTAGGTCCTGTATTCATTTTTTGGTCTCGGCTGAGCATTCAATAACGGGAAATTCTTGCGGCGTTAAAAACAACCACTAAAGAGCTGATAGACATACCGATAACTGCCATCCAGGGTGCTAGATACCCACTGACTGCCAAAGGTATAGCAAGTAAATTGTAGAGCAGTGCCCAGCTCAGGTTCTGTTTAATTATGCCTGTAGTCTTTCTGGCAATTCCATAGGCTGTAACAATTGTACTTACAGAATTTGCAGTGACAATAAAATCAGCGCTACTTTTTGCCAGGTGTGTTGCAGAACCCATAGCCATTGAGACATTTGCACCTGCAAGTACTGGTGCATCATTTACCCCATCACCCACCATCAGCACCTGTTCACCATTGCTTTGATACTGACGAATAATGTCCAGTTTATCCTGAGGTAATTGGCGTGCCTGCCAATCACTAACTTCCAGCATCTCAGCAACACGTTTGACTTCTGCAGTTGAGTCACCCGATAAGATTGAGACCTTGAGTGATTGCTGGCTTAACTGCTGCACCACAGTGGCTGCTTCTGCACGCACTTCATCTGTCAGTATAAGCAGTCCTATCAGGCCGGATTTAGTCCCAAGAAAAATCCTTATGTCTGCTTCAACTGTTTCTTTAGTCTTGGAATATTCAGCTGCAGAATGGGAGTCGTTCATCCGCAAAGAGTTTACAAAGCTCTGTTCTCCCAGCCGATATATAACATCATCAATTCGACCTTCAATCCCCTGCCCCGGGTAGATTTTCACGGCATCAGGTTTGAGCCCATTATCATCTAAATCAGCAAATGCTGTAGCCAGCGGGTGCTCTGATTTACGCTCCAGCGCTGTAGCTATTGCAGATATATTCTCTTTCTGCCAATCGCTATTTAATGGCTCCACACGTAATAAATTCAGCTTACCTTTGGTCAATGTGCCGGTCTTATCAAATACGACCCGATGAATACCCGATAAGGCTTCAATGGCATTGGTTTTTACTATTACCAGCCCTGCCTTCATTAGCCGGCGACTGGCTGCCGCCAGTGCCGCGGGCGTTGCCAGCGAAAGCGCACAAGGACAGGTAACTACCAGAGTAGCCAATGCAACTTCAAAAGCATGGTCAGGCTCAATAAACATCCAGGTAAGCCATGCACTGAATGCGATCAGTAATACGGCGCTGACAAACCAGCTGGCGATACGGTCTGCCTGCACTGCAACTTTGGGTTTATGTAACTGTGCTTCCAGCAAAGTACGCCCAAGCGCACTGATCGCAGTTGCCTCTCCACAGGCATTGACACGTATAGTTAACGGGTCACCTATATTGATGCTGCCAGCCAGAACTTCACTACCAACCGAGACTGACCTTGGCAATGATTCTCCGGACAGAAATGATTCATCCAACAGGCTTTTTCCATCGATCACATCACCGTCAGTTGGGGCGATATGACCTGTTGGAATAAGGACGATATCTGCGACCTTTAACTCCGCCAGTGGAACCGCTGTTGCCTTTTGCTGTGAAGATGCATCTGTCTCAAAACGATACGCAATTTCTGGTAATAATCGAGATAAAGCATTACCGAGGTCTGCGCTCTTGCGCCTTAAGCTGAATTCAAGAAAACGTGCCAGCAGTAAAAAGAAAACAAACATGACTACAGAATCAAAATAGAGAGCGCCTTCACCGCTTAAATAATTATAAATGCTTGCGCCCCAGGCAAGTATCAGCGCAATCGCAACGGGTAGATCCATGCCCGGCTGCCGCACTTTAATGCTGTTCCAGGCCCCTACAAAAAAGGTTTGGCCGGAGAAAAACACCACAGGAGTGGCTACCAATAGAGAAATCCCCTCAAGGAAACGCCGCATATTTTCAGATATGCTTGAAAAATCACCCGCATATAGCCCCACGGTATAGGTCATCACCTGCATCATGCCCAGGCCAGCTACAAGCAATCGGATAATCGCTTTGTTACGCTGTTTGCGGAAGACTTCCACATTTTTGTCTTCGCTCATTAGGTGGGGTTCATAACCCAGCATCTGCATTGTCTGCATAATCTCGCTGAGTTTTACTTTATCCGGTGACCAGTGGATTTTTGCAAAGCCGGAAGAAAGATCTATCTGTACTTCAGTGACACCCTTCTTTTTCACCAATGCGGTACGTAATAACCAAATACAAGCGGCACAGTGTAAGCCTTCGATTAAAACTGGCAGGCTACGCTCACCATTGGCCTGGAGCTCCCCCCAATAGGTATCCCGTTGATCAAATGCCAGCCAGTCATCTAAGCGCTTTAGACTGTCTTCATTGACCTTATTGGAATTACTGTCCCGAAAACGATAGTACTGATCCAGGTTCCCAGCCTGAATAAATTCAGCAACCGCTTTACAGCCATGACAACAAACCGGCATGTCATCACCATCCACCGTAATTGTGATTTCACAATCAACAGGGACTGGCTCAGCACAATGAAAACAACTTTTAAGAGGGATGCTCACGAGTAGATACTGCTCACTGTGAAGTGAGCGTCTTTACTCAGGTTTTTCTGAGTTTGTTGTTTCAGCATTAAGCCCAAGCTTTTTTGCTGGACGCAATTCAGGACTGATTTGCTGCATATCAGTTTCTTCAATCACCATATAATCGGGATTATTAATCGCTATAAAAAGCGTAGCTACACTGGCAACAACAGCGGAAGCGGGCAACATAATAATGAACCACGGCCAAAACTGTTTATACCAGGGTTTAATGTCTAATTTCTCATTTTGCATCTCAGTTCTCTCAACTACAACCCGCTGGTTGGAAGGAAGAATCTTGCATTAGCAATCACATTAAGATCCTGTTTATCCTTTGAGCTCAGTTTTAGATGAATAGTACGCCCACCCTTCCCTGTTGTTCTCGGCGCTCTGATGCGAAGAATAAACTGTTCAGTGGATTCAGCTGCTACCGAAAGTTCTTTATCCATATCAATACTACCATCAAGCAAATCAGTGAGTTCAATATCAAACTGATGCGCGTTTCGGTCCATATTCACCAGCGACAAAGTATATACATTTTCAATAGAGCCATCCGCTAGTTCACGATACAGGGCATTACGATCACGTATCAATTCAACCCGCATTGGCATACGAGTTGCCAGGCCATAGGCCCAGGCGAATACTAATGCCAGCAATAACACCCCATAAACAATCATTCGCGGACGTAATACTCGTGTTTGTTTATGACTTTCTGCATGCTCAGTTGTGTATTTGATCAAACCGTGCTCATAACCCATGCTGTCCATAACCTGGTCACAAACATCAATACAGGCGGCACAGGCAATACATTCATACTGCAAGCCATTGCGTATATCGATTCCAGTTGGACAAACTTGAACACACAGGGTGCAATCAATACAGGAACCCAATCCGAGTTCAGCAGGATCAGCCTTACGCATGCGTGCCCCTCTCGGTTCGCCGCGATCGGCATCGTAAGAAATAATTAATGTGTCCTTGTCAAACATCGCACTCTGGAAACGCGCGTATGGACACATATATTTACACACCTGCTCGCGCATAAATCCGGCATTGCCATAAGTCGCAAAGCCATAGAAAACCATCCAGAATGTTTCCCAGGGACCCAGTTCAAAGTTAATGACTTTTTGCCCTAGCTCAAGTATGGGTGTAAAAAACCCAACGAACGTAAAACCTGTAAATAAACCTATCAGAATCCAGACTACTTGCTTAGTAGATTTGCGCAGTATTTTATTGCTATTCCAGGGGGATTTATCCAGTTTTTGTCGTTTGTTTCTGTCACCTTCAATCAGACGCTCAACTTTCATGAACATCAAAGTCCAGACAGTCTGTGGACATGCAAATCCGCACCACAAACGGCCAGCAAGTGCGGTAAAGAAGAACAGAGAAAGACCGGCGATAATTAACAGTAACGCCAGGTAAATAAAATCTTGAGGAAATAAGGTAATACCGAAAATATAAAAGCGCCGAGCAGGCAGATCAAATAATAGTGCCTGATGGCCATCCATCTGTAGCCACGGCAAGACATAAAACAGACCAAGCAAAACCCATAGCGAGATGTTTCGCAAGTTTTGGAATTTACCTTTTACCAGCCGCGCATATATTTTAGCTTCTGATTCAAAAAGAGGATTCTGACGTTGATCAGAACTCGTCATGATCGACTACTTTGCCTTCTTTGAGTACAGGCACGCCCTGATCTGCTGTTTTTATTTCTACTACCGGGCGCTGTGGGTCAAGACCAGATGCATATCCCTGCTGAGGGCCAGTACGGACCATATAAATAGTCAAAGCTGCCGCGATCAGGCACACAAACCACAGGAACCCAAAACCAAGTGTATAGCCCCACTCACGACCGAGATCCCAATTTTCCGTCCAGGCATTGGTCATGGCTTCTGGATCAAGCAGACCAAATATAATCAAACTACCCACGCAGGCAGCAAGAAATGAGACCCAAAGCACTATGCCGAAATCACGCACACCACGGGGCCATCGACCCGGTGGCGTGCTTACATTTTTTAGCTTCATTTACTTTGACAAACTGGAGACATACGCCGCAATTAAACGGATCCGTTCTTCGGTCAGGAACTCTTTCTGTGCTGGCATTTTGCCCATGCGTCCATTAGCGATAGTGTGTGCAATAGATGCGTTAGAACCACCATACAGCCAGATGTCATCGGTTAAATTTGGCGCTCCTAGCGCAGGATTACCTTTGCCAGCGGGACCGTGACATGCACTACAGAAAATATTAAAACGTGTCTGCCCTTTTGCAGCCAATTGACTATCAGCCTCCTGACCGGCTAGTTGCTGCACATAGGCTGTCACTTCCTTAACGCCATCATCTTGCAACGCAGCCTGCCATGCCGGCATAACCCCAGTACGACCATTGGTTATAGTCGCGACCAAACTGTTGTAATCACCAGCATAGAGCCAGTCATTATCAGTCAGGTTCGGGAATCCTTGAGCCCCACGGGCATCGGAACCGTGACAAACAGCACAGTTCGCCGCAAACAATCGCCCGCCGGTTAATAAGGCCTGTTCATTTTGAACTAACTCTTCGGGAGACAGATTTGCCAGTGGTGCAAACAGAGCTGCCTGAGCTTCATGAACAGCCTTAGCCTCTTCAGTGTATTGACCAACCTCTGTCCAGCCCAGATAACCTTTAAAATTACCCAGACCTGGGTAAAGCGCTAGATAGCCTAAGCCAAAAAAGATCGTGATATAAAACAGAATTAGCCACCACCGAGGTAATGGGTTGTTGAATTCCTCAAGATCACCGTCCCATTTATGTCCGGTTACATCCCCTTCGTTAGCCTCTTCAGGCCGTTTTTTGGTTGCCCAGACTAATAGCCACCAACAGCCGAGAATATTGGCGAGCACGACGATTATGACAAACCAGTTCCAACCTGAACTCATCATGGCTGAATCTCCTTACTATTATTATTTAATAAATCATCTTCTACTGCCAGATGTGCGGCTTCATCAAACGCCTTTTTACGTTTAGGGCTCCAGGCCCAGACTACCATCACACAGAAAGCGATAAATAGAATGACAAGTACGGTGCTGCGAAAATCAATCAGATCCATACCTACCTCCCACTTCGAGCTAAACCAAGGCCCTGCAAATAATGAATCAAGGCATCCTGCTCGGTTTTTCCTTCTACAGCCTTGCTGGCACCGGCAATTTGCTCATCGGTGTATGGATCACCAATCATTTGCAAACGACTCAGTTTCTTTTCAGTGATCGATCCATCTATCATATTCTCAGCTAACCAGGGGAATCCGGGCATATTAGACTCTGGAACCACATCACGTGGGTCATTCAAATGAATAATATGCCAATCATCGGTGTAACGACCACCTACCCGCGCAAGATCCGGACCAGTACGCTTGGAGCCCCACTGGAACGGACGATCATAGACCGATTCTCCAGCCACTGAATACGGACCGTAGCGTTCGGTTTCACTAACAAAAGGACGTATCTGCTGTGAGTGACAGGTATAACAGCCTTCGCGCACATAAATATCACGCCCTTCCAGGGCCAGCGCATCATAAGGTTTAACACCATCAATCGGCTTGCCAACCAGGTCTTTCTGAAAAACCAATGGAAGAATTTCCACGAGACCCGCGACACTGATCACAATGACAATCAGTAGTGCCATAAGGCCAATGTTTTTTTCAACTACTTCATGGGACATGTTGAATTCTCCTTATGCCGGTTCTGGAACCATTACAGAAACCG
>CAXMRK010000050.1:0-9254 GCA_964195815.1 uncultured Acidimicrobiia bacterium
TACCGGCCAGTTCTTCAATTTGATAGCGTGCGACCATCCCAGCATAGAAGCTGGTCCCGCAGGCAACAATGTGAACGTTCTCTACACTTTCTAGTAATTCATCTGCGCCCACGCCAAAAATATTGGCTAGCACTTTACCACCGAAGACTCGTCCCTCCAGGGTTTCAGCTACAGCGGCAGGTTGCTCATGAATTTCCTTGAGCATAAAGTGTGCATAGGGGCCTTTATCAAAAGCTTCACTGTCTACTTTGCTGGTTTTTACCTCGCGGTCAACTTGTTTTCCATTGATATCTGTTAACAGGAAGTCGTCAGCATGAATTCTGACCAGGTCGCCTTCCTCTAAATAAATAAACTCACGGGTTTCCGGTAACAATGCGTGCACATCTGATGCCAAAAAGTGCTCAGTGCGCTGTTTGCCCAAACCTAAAACCAACGGACTGCCAAGGCGCGCACCTACCACACTGCCAGGTTCGCGGCTGGAGGTAACCGCTATTGCATAAGCGCCATGGAAACGTTCACAGGCTTTTTTGACTGCAGTGAATAAATCACCATGCTGGCGTTCTAACTGGTCTATCAGGTGCACCATTACTTCGGTGTCTGTTTCGGAATCAAAAATATAACCTGCTGCGGATAATTCTTTACGCAATGCCGCATGGTTCTCAATAATGCCATTATGTACCAGTGCAATTTTGCTTCCGGAAATATGCGGGTGTGCATTATTGGTGTTGGGAGCACCATGGGTTGCCCAGCGAGTGTGGGCGATGCCACAATGGCCTTCAATGGGGTCGGTTTGCCAGAGATTTTCCAGGGCAACGACTTTCCCGGGTGTGCGTAAACGCTGTAAACCCTGGTCAGTTTGTATGGCTATACCAGCAGAATCATAGCCCCGATATTCCAGTGCTTTTAAACCACTGATTAAAATTTTTGCAATGGGCCGATGGGTACAAGCCGCAACAATTCCACACATAACTTAAGCTTTCCCTTGGTCGGTTTTTTTAACTGGCCGTTTCCAGTTTGGAATGCTGCTTTGGCGAGCTCTACTTACGGCTAACGTATCAGCAGGTACATCTCGGGTTATTGTTGATCCAGCACCAACGGTGGCATTTTTACCCACTCTAACCGGTGCGACCAGTTGGGTGTCTGAACCGATAAATACGCCGTCTTCGATGATGGTCTGAAATTTATTTACACCGTCATAATTACAGGTGATAGTGCCAGCGCCAATATTTACATTGGCACCCATTTCTGTATCACCAATATAGCTCAGATGACTGGCTTTACTGCCAGTGGCCATTTTTGATTTCTTAATTTCGACGAAATTACCTACTTTGACTTCATCTTCTAATACTGTTCCTGGCCGCACTCTGGCAAACGGACCAATACTGCAATTCGCACCTACGATTGCGCTTTCCAGCACCGAGTGTGCTTCGACTTTTGAACCGGCAGCAATTTCAACATCCTTCAACACGGTGCCAGGGCCAATAACGACTCCATCGCCCAAAACCACACGACCTTCCAGAACCACATTGATATCCAGACACACATCCCGCCCAACAATAACTTCGCCACGCACATCAATTCGCGCTGGATCAATCAACATTGCCCCAGCATCCATAAGGCGATTGGTAGCATGGTATTGATATCTACGTTCAAGCATGGCCAGTTGGCGGCGGTCATTAGCACCTTGAAGGTCAGCAGAATCAGTGGCAATGACAGCCTGTATATCTACATCCTGATGATGGGCGATTTCAAAAATATCTGTCAGATAGTATTCCTGCTGGGCATTTTGATTGTTGATATTGGCTAATAATTCAGCCAACAAACTCCGGCTAGCTGCCAGCATACCGGTATTCACTTCTGTAATTTGTAGCTGTGAAGGGGTCGCATCTTTATGCTCAACAATACCCGAAACCCGACCCAATCTATCCCGTAGGATACGCCCATAGCCGGTTGGACTATCCGGCACCATTGTTAATAATGTTAGCTTTGATGATGTGTTAATTAAGGTATTTAGATCAGCAACAGGAACCAGTGGGTGATCGCCGTATAGCACCAGTATTTGTGCATCTTCCGCAATCGCTGGTAAAGCCTGTTGCACTGCATGCCCCGTTCCCAACCTTTCAGCCTGATGTATCCAGTTAATATCCGACTCATGTGAAAACGCAGCTCTAACAACATCGCCCTGAGATCCAAACACGATATGGATACCTGCTGGCTCAAGTTGCCGTGCCGTTGCTATTAGATGCGCCAGCATGGGCTGCCCACCAACTGGCTGCAAAATTTTAGGAAGCTGCGAATGCATGCGCGTGCCTTCACCGGCAGCCAGGATAATAATATGCAGAGCTAGGTTATTTTCTTCGGACATTATATTTATCACTATTGGGTAGAGCGTATTATATCAGTGCTAACTGAATCCAGCATAACCGGCAAAAATGTTTATAAGATTTTTAATTGGGCGGAAGCAGAGACAAAAACACCGGCGCAAGGCCGGTGTTTAAGTGATTTAGATTATTGCTAGAAAATTAACGCTTCATTGTTTTCTTCCAGCGTTGCAATGCTGCAATCTGGGCAACAGCTTGAGCCAGTTTAGCCTGAGCCTGAGCGATTTCCATTTCACCCTGCTGGTCAGCAAGGGTACGTTCAGCTTCTTCTTTTGCCTGCACAGCGGCAGCTTCATCAAGATGTTCAGCTCGTACAGCAGTATCAGCTAATACGGTTACAACATGCGGTTGAATTTCGATCATTCCACCGGAAACATAATAGTGTTCTTCAATACCATCTTCCAATTGAACCCGAATCTGTCCTGGCTTGAGCCGAGTCAACAACGGTGTATGCCGTGGTGCAATACCCAGCTCACCCATCTCTCCGGTAGCAAATACCATCTGCACGGTACCAGAAAAAATCTGGCCTTCTGCGCTGACGATGTCACAATGGATTGTATTCGACATTTTATGTCTCTCTATACTTTTCAAATTACAGCGCTAACAAGCGCTGCTCATTCTCTAGGTAGCCAGCTTTACGCTGCTTTTGCTTCCATTTCTTTGCCTTTGGCAACCACTTCATCAATGGTACCAACCATATAGAAGGCTTGCTCAGGCAGATGGTCATAATCGCCATTAACGATACCTTTGAAGCCATGAATGGTTTCTTTCAGGCTGACATATTTACCAGGTGAACCGGTAAATACTTCTGCCACAAAGAATGGCTGTGAAAGGAAGCGCTGAATTTTACGTGCGCGGGCAACGATAGCTTTATCTTCTTCAGATAATTCATCCATACCCAGAATTGCGATGATATCTTTCAATTCTTTATAACGCTGTAATACGCCCTGAACCGAACGGGCTACTGTGTAATGCTCAACACCGACAACATTCGGATCCAACAAACGCGATGTCGAATCCAAAGGATCTACCGCTGGATAAATACCCAGTTCTGCGATTTGACGAGACAGTACCAGAGTAGCATCCAGATGCGCAAAGGTAGTCGCTGGTGACGGATCGGTTAAATCATCCGCCGGTACATATACCGCCTGGAATGAAGTAATAGAACCTTGTTTAGTTGAAGTAATACGTTCCTGCAAGGCACCCATTTCTGCCGCCAATGTAGGCTGATAACCTACCGCTGAAGGCATACGACCGAGGAGCGCGGATACTTCTGTTCCCGCCAGGGTATAACGATAAATGTTATCGATAAACATCAATACATCACTACCGCCATCACGGAATTCTTCCGCCATGGTTAATCCGGTCAAAGCAACGCGTAGACGGTTACCTGGTGGTTCATTCATCTGACCATAAACCAGAGCAACTTTGCTGAGTACGTCAGCATCTTTCATTTCGTGGTAGAAATCGTTACCTTCACGAGTACGCTCACCAACACCGGCGAATACCGAGAAGCCACTATGCTCAATCGCGATGTTACGAATCAATTCCATCAGTGTTACGGTTTTACCAACACCGGCACCACCGAACAGACCAATCTTACCGCCCTTGGAGATAGGCATGATCAGGTCAACAACTTTAATCCCGGTCTCCATCAGCTCTATACCTGAAGACTGTTCATCATAGGTAGGTGCTTTACGGTGAATTGGCATCTGCTTTTCTTCACCAATCGGACCTTCTTCATCAATGGGTCGACCTAGCACATCCATAATACGGCCCAGTGTTTTAGGACCTACAGGCACCATGATCGCAGAACCGGTATTAACCGCTTCCAGACCACGTTTCAGACCGTCTGTTGTACCCAACGCAATCGTACGGACAATGCCGTCACCTAACTGCTGCTGAACTTCTAAAACGATTTCTGAACCAGTAATATTCAGCGCATCATAGATTTTAGGCATGCTGTCACGTGGAAATTCCACATCGACAACCGCACCAATTACTTGAACAATTCTTCCAGAGCTCATCCGACTCTCCTAATTACAAAACTTTAAAAAACTAAATAAATAAAGGCTTACAAACGGTTATTCAATCGCCGCCGCACCACCAACAATTTCTGATAATTCCTGAGTGATTGATGCCTGACGCGCTTTGTTGTATACCAACTGTAGCTCGTCAATCAAATCACCTGCATTATCGGTCGCGGCTTTCATTGCCACCATTCTTGCGGCATGCTCTGATGCCAGATTTTCTAGTACCGCCTGATAAATTAACGATTCTATGTAGCGCGATAAAACGGTATCCAACAAATCACGCGCTTCGGGCTCATAAATATAATCCCATAATTCGGTAATCTGATCGTCATCACCCTTAGGTAATGGCAGGATAGTTTCCAGAGTTGGTTCCTGGGTCATGGTGTTAACAAAATCGTTATACGCCAAAACAACACGATCTGAACCTGCTTCACGGTAGCTATCTGTTAAAACTTTAATCGAACCGATTAAATCAGCAATCTGTGGGCTTTCGCCGTTATCAACGCTACTTGCGACTAAATTAACGTTGAGGCCTTTGAAAAACTGAGTGGCCTTTTTGCCGAAAGTTACCACATCAATTTCTATATCCTGAGCCTGCAAATCTGCCATTTCTTTTAGAAGCTTGCGAAACAGGTTGTTGTTTAGGCCACCGCAGAGACCACGATCGCTGGAAACAACGATATAACCAACCCGCTTGATTTCCTTACGCTCCACTGTAAATGGGTGCCGGTATTCCGGTTGCGCGCGTGACAGATGCGCAATAACCTGTTTAATCATGCGCGCATAAGGGCGTGATTGCTGCATTAAATCCTGTGATTTACGAATTTTTGCAGCTGACACCATCTCCAGTGCGTTAGTCACCTTACGGGTGTTTTTCACACTATTGATTTTGGTTGTAATTTCTCTGGCGCCGGACATATTTTTGCCTCGTTATCTCAATGCTTATCTAAACAGCTACAAGCTGTTTTAGTAGCTACCTGTCGCTTTGAAATCTTCAATCGCCGCTTTCACCTGGCCAATGAAATCATCATTCCAGTCACCTTTCTCATTCAAACTATCAAGTAGTGGCTGATATTTGCTTTCTACAAAACTATGCAGGGCTGATTCAAAGTCACCAATTTTTTTGGTGTCAACATCATCCAGGAAGCCTTCATTAGCAGCGTACAAAGAAATAGCCATGGTCGCTGTAGACAATGGGCTGTACTGTGGCTGAACCATCAAATCGGTGACCCGTTCGCCACGTTCTAACTGGGCTCGGGTTGTATCATCAAGGTCTGATGCAAACTGGGCAAATGCAGCCAGTTCACGATACTGAGCAAGTGCCAAACGAACACCACCACCCAGCTTCTTAATCGCCTTGGTCTGTGCAGCACCACCAACTCGTGATACTGAGAGACCCGCGTTAATAGCAGGACGAATACCCGCGTTAAACAGATCGGTTTCCAGGAAGATCTGGCCATCTGTAATAGAAATTACGTTTGTTGGTACGAATGCAGATACGTCACCAGCCTGTGTTTCAATAATCGGCAACGCAGTTAAAGAACCGGTTTTGCCTTTTACTTCACCATTGGTGAATTTTTCAACATAAGCCACATTTACCCGTGAAGCACGTTCCAGCAAGCGTGAATGCAAGTAGAAAACATCACCAGGATACGCTTCACGACCCGGTGGACGACGCAGCAACAAGGAAACCTGACGATAAGCCCAGGCCTGTTTGGTCAAGTCATCATAAATAATGAGTGCATCTTCACCGCGATCACGGAAGTACTCACCCATTGCACAACCGGAATAAGGAGCCATATATTGCATCGCTGCAGAGTCGGCTGCACCAGCGGCAACTACAATGGTGTGCTCCATGGCACCGTGCTCTTCAAGCTTATGCACAACGTTGGCGATAGTCGATTGTTTCTGACCAATCGCAACATAGATACAGGTAATGCCTTTACCCTTTTGGTTAATGATGGTATCGATCGCAACCGCAGATTTACCTGTCTGACGATCACCAATAATCAATTCCCGCTGACCACGGCCAACTGGAACCATCGCATCAATCGCTTTCAAACCTGTTTGCATGGGTTGTGATACAGATTGACGTTCAATTACACCAGGAGCCACTCGCTCAACTGGAGAAAAGCCGTCATTTTCGATAGGGCCCTGACCGTCAATTGGAACACCCAGCGAATCAACAACACGACCCAGAAGTCCACGACCTACAGGAACTTCAAGAATGCGGCCGGTACATTTACAGGTATCACCTTCAGAGATATGCTCGTATTCACCCAGCACAACAACACCAACGGAGTCGCGCTCAAGGTTCATAGCTAAACCATAAGTCTGCTGTGGAAATTCGATCATTTCACCCTGCATGGCATCTTCGAGACCATGTATGCGAATAATACCGTCAGATACACTAACTACGGTACCTTCGTTACGGGCTTCGGAAACGACTTCAAACTGTTCAACACGTTCTTTGATCAGTTCCGAAATTTCTGATGGATTCAGTTGCGTTTGCATCTTTCTCTTTCCTGGTTTTTAAGTCTGCAATATCAAGCCACAAAGACGCGATATTGATCTATTAAGTAAGTATTAATCAGCCAGCTGTACAGCTAACTTATTGAGTTCGCCACGTAGCGAGCCGTCAATTACCATATCACCGGCATGAATCACCGCACCACCGATCAAAGCTGAATCGACTATGGCGTTGAGTTCAATATTGCGATCAAATCGTTTTGCTAAAGCTGTCTGCATGCGTTCTTTCTGATCATCAGAAAGAGCAACTGCCGAAACCACTTTAACTGCCAGCTGCTTTTCTTCAGCCTGTTTAAGGCGTCTGAACATTGCGCTGATTTCTGGCAACAGTGAAAGCCGGTCATTTTCAGCCAACACCTTCAATAAATTCGCAAATTTATCTGTAAACCGATCAGCACCCGCTTCTATTAACAGCCCCGCTACTTTTGTTTGCGAAACACCGGGATTACTAATCAGCTCGCGCACATCAGTATTTGCAGCAATAGTTTTTGCATCTATCAGCATCGAATCCCACTCTGCCAGAGCCGAATCCGCAAGCGCTAGCTGAAAAGCTGCTTTAGCGTAAGGTCGTGCAAGTTTGATTAAATCACTCATAACTATTACGCCTAAATTTCAGCAATCAGTTTTTCCAACAACTGCTCATGGGTTTGCGGATCAATTTCTTTCTTGATCAGCTTCTCTGCACCCAAAACAGCTAGTGAGGCAACTGATTTACGCAATTCTTCACGTGCATGGTTGGCACTTTGCTGAATTTCGGCATCTGCAGCTACCACCTGTCGTTCGCGTTCGGCCACAGCTTCTTCTTTAGCCTGACTGAGAACTTGAATACCGCGCTGATTCCCTTGCTCAATAATTTCTGAAGCCTGAACTCGCGCCTTGTCAGTGATTGTGGATGCCTCGATATTAGCCGCTTCAAGCGCTTTAGCCGCTTCATCGGAAGCAGCCAGACCTTCAGCGATCTTGGCACGACGTTCATCAAGAGCCGTAATCAGTGGCGGCCAGATGAATTTCATACAGAACCAGACAAACACAATCATCGCGATCATTTGCCCAATCAGTGTCATATTAATATTCACGCCAATACCTCGCTTTATTCTTTATCCAGAATGACTTTTTAAATTAGCCGGCTATCTTGGCTAACTGACCAACAAACGGGTTTGCGAAAGTGAAAAACAACGCAATACCAACACCGATCATGGCAACCGCATCAAGCAGACCAATCGCGAGAAAGAATTTACCCTGTAGCATTGAAGCTAATTCAGGTTGACGAGCTGAACCTTCCAGCAAACGACCGCCGAGGATACCAACACCGATACCAACACCCAACGCACCAAGACCAATCAACAGGGCAACTGCAATTGCTGTCATACCAATAACAAATTCCATGGTTTTCTCCTACATCCGTAACGGATTAATTATTACAAAGTTAAAATTAAAACTATCTAAAAAAATTTAATGTTTCTCGTGCGCCATGCTCAGGTACACAATAGTCAGCATCATAAAGATATATGCCTGCAGCAATACAATTATCAAGTGGAACACTGCCCAGCCGAAATGCAGAGGTAACTGTGCCAGACCCAGCATTGCAATAAGAATAAAGATCAGCTCACCCGCATACAGGTTGCCGAATAATCGCAGGCCGAGTGAAACTGGCTTAGCCAACAGGCCAACAAGCTCAAGAGTGAAATTAATCGGTGCGACAGCAATTTTTCCAATCAGGCTATTAGCCGCAAAAGGCTGGCCGGTTAATTCACCCATAAAACCACCGATACCTTTAATCTTGATACTAAAGAACAAAATCAGGACAAATACCGCAAGCGCCATACCCATAGTGGCATTGACATCTGTGGTTGGCACAACTTTCTGGAAATGGATGCCCATCAATTTGGCCAGTTCAGGAATAATATCGACCGGGATTAAATCCATGAAATTCATCAACAGAACCCAGACAAACAGAGTCAAGCCCAATGGTGCTATCAGGTTGCTGGTGCCGTGGAATGTTTCTTTAACGCTGGTATCAACAAACTCAACGATGGCCTCAATAGCAGCAACACCGCGCGAAGGTACACCGGCTTCAGCTTTTTTAGCGACCCGACGGAAAACCCACAAAAATAATATGCCTAGTAATATCGACCAGAACATAGTGTCGACATTTATCGCCCAGAAGCCCATTTCTGTAGCTTCCTCGGCACTATGTGCCAGGCCCCAGCTACCATCAGCGTGCTGGCCATAGGTCAGGTTAGTCAGGTGATGGCGAATATACTCGCCAGATGTCAATGTTGTAGTTTCGCTCGACATGCTCAGATATACC
>CAXMRK010000051.1:0-5262 GCA_964195815.1 uncultured Acidimicrobiia bacterium
GACCGCGGAATGGCGATGACAATTTCTATGGCATCTAAGTTGGGTTTAAAAAAATTAGCAGTTCCAACCCAGGGCAATGCCGGTGATTCCTTGTGTGAATATGCATTGGCTGCTGGAATGGAAGCAGTTGTTGCGATGCCGGATAACACCCCGTTGCCAATACTTGGGCGGGTGGCCGCATTGGCGCATCAGCATGCAGAATTCAAGCTGGAACTGGTCACTGGAACTATTCGGGAAGCGGGCGCCTTGCTTAAAGAAAAATGGTTGGATAAAGGCTACTTCAGTGTTGCTACCTTTCAGGAACCGGGTTGGCGTATTGAAGGTAAGAAAACCATGGGGCTGGAACTTGCAGAACCCAAACAGCCGGGTGGCCCCTGGAAATTACCCGATGTAGTGATTTATCCAACCGGTGGCGGTACGGGGGTTTTGGGTATGTGGAAGGCCTGGAGTGAGCTGGAATGTATGGGCTTGATAGATAGTTATCGTCCAAAAATTATCTGTGTGCAAAGTGAATCGACCCAACCTCTAGTGAAAGCCTTTGAAAACGGTGATTTGGATACAAGTCCATCCGAGGCTGGAGAAACACTGGCTTATGGAATCAATGTCCCCGCTGGAGTGGGGCATTTTAAAGTGCTGGAAATTATCCGTGAATCAGGGGGTGCCGCAGTTGCAGTCGCTGAAGACGAGATTTACCAGAACTTAAGTAGCGTTTGGAAAAACAAAGGCTGGTGGGTTTGCCCAGAAGGCGCTGCATGCTTGGCGGCACTACCCCAATTGTTAGAAAAAGGGTTTATTAAAGCTGGTGATGAAGTAATCGCTTTCAATACTGGTTCGCTTGAGAAATATCTACCCGAACTAAGGCACTTACTATAAGTATGACATCTCAATTAAGCCCTGGATTCTGAATTCCTCCGCTTTATCTGAGGTGGTATATGACAGAATTTAGACGTTCATAGTATGTTTGTCTGACAGTCTCATATCCTGTAAACAATGAGGATTGCAAAAAAGAGAATGTTTCTAAATAAAATGTGTAAATAAAAATCCCCAGCCGGTATTAACCGACCAGGGATTCCCCCTATTTTAGTTTAAATTAGCTACTTTTTTTAGCAGCGGTTTTGCTAATCTGAATGTTTTCAACATTCTTCTCAACTGTCTTCAAGCCAACGCCTTTAACATTGACTAATTCATCAGCGTGCTTGAAAGCGCCATTCTGATTGCGGTAGGCAACTATTGCTTTAGCTTTGCTAAGACCGATGCCTTTGAGGTTTTCGGCGATCATTTCAGCATTTGCTGAGTTTATATCGACCGGAGCCGCGATGATATTGCCACTAAGCATCATTAATACCAGTGCGGTAACTATGAGTAATTTCTTCATTTTCTCCTCCTTTAGGATTTTATGCTGCCGTTATTGGAGCAAGTTCAGATTAACCTGATAGCCTGATAGCGAATAGACGGTAAATATTCCTCTGTGCTGTAGGGCAGTGTTAATGTTTCTAGTTGGACAATTTGCCTAAAATTTGGCAGGGATTATCTTAAAAAAAATTTGACATAAATTTATTCGTTCTCAGGTTTTGAGAAGCTACCGGTATTTAATATGCTTGAAGAAAGCAGAAGGATGAATAAATATGGCATGTGATCCACAAAATATTATTGGTAAAACTGTAAATGCATACATCTCTCGCCCCGGGCCTGGGAAAACCCGAATCATCATGATGATGTTTACCGATGGCAGTTGCTGTGAGTTTGTTTCAGGTAAGAGTCAGTCGTTTACGCGAAGAGCTAGTGCCACAAAAACACGGACGATGACCGATAATGAGCAATTATCGGATGCTTTTGAGAACAATTTAGAGTCAGTTAAGTCGCCGCTACAACAAATGGCACTGAGTGGTTTTTGAGAAATAGTTAGTTTAAAAGTTTTCCACAAAAAGCTGTGGATAACTCTGTGAATAACTGATTTTATGACCTGCTATCATAACGAAATCTTTGCATTGGTCAAAAAATGACCACATTATCAACATTCTAATATAAACAATGAGTTAGATGATTTATTATCCATGTTAGGACTAGTTTAATTAAAAGTTAAGCGAGAAAAACAGTTATCAATCACTTGTGTATTACTTTTTGAAGTTGATTGTAGATTATGACCGTAACGCATTGATTTTTACTTTTTGGATAAGCTCATATTTGTGCCAGTTCAGATCAAAAGCTACAGCTTCCTAAATCTACTCCCATAGTGGTCACCCAAGGCCTGTTAATCAATCCAGTTGGTAGAGAAATAGTCTTTGATAGAGCCCTTGGATAACAAATTAAGGTTGCGGGATTGGGCGTAGCGCTAAGGCTTGATTCCTATCTCCAGTGGCCAGACTTCGAGTTTATCCATCAGCGCCAGTTTGTGCTGATTATTTTCAACATCTGTACTGATTTCATGTCGTAATTCTGTAATTCGCTGCAGGTATTGCTGGTAATTCATCTGGTTACCCAGATCACCCTGCAGTATGCGCATATTTCTAAATTGATCCCATCTGTCTTTCTCTTCCTGGTTTAGGGTCTCCGGGTAATTTCTAGCACGGTAGCGGTAGAGCATTTCTCGCAGGCGCTTATCCTGGAAACTGAAGTTGGTTTTTGCGAGTTCTTCAGGTGAAAGATGGTGAATGGTTTCTAATTGTTGTTTATCTACATAGCTGAAAAACCCGCCAGCATAGATCATTTGATCGGGATCATTTGATTCGGGAAAACTGCTTTCCTCAAATAGAGCCGAGAGTTTATCAGCAACAATCGATTGATTATCTATCAGCTTCTGGCGGTTAAGTTCACACTGTTGTTGGTTGAGTAGTATGCGCTCTTGATCCACTCCTCTTAATACCGCAGGCGGTGCAACAAAAGGGCACTTATTCGCGGCGATACCTTTAATTCCGGGTCTTTCCATATCTTCAGGTAAATCTGCAGTCGGAGTAAATAATCTGTCGCGTAAATCTTCAACCGATAAATCAAGAATTAGTTCGGGGTCGCTCATCAGATCGATGCATAGGGTTTGGTTAGGTATCTGTGGATGTTTGCAGATGGGCAGAATTAAGGTAGTGCAACCTCGGATAGCAGGTATTTTGGCACTAATATGTAACAGCGGTTGTTTCTGCATTGGGTCAAGCATTTTGCTAACGGCCTGTTTGTCACGTAACCCGAGCGACCATTCGAATAAGCGCGGTTGCTTGATATGTACCAACCGAGCCATATCTATGGTGGCACGTACATCAGCTAATGCATCGTGAGCATCGGTATGTTCAAAATGATTTGCAACGCTCAGTTGATCTAGTTTGAAGCTGGGTTTTCCGGGCTCGTGATACACCCAGTTGATGCCTTCAGGGCGGAGTGCGTAACAGGCACGTATCAGGTCTATTAGATCCCAGCGACTGTTGCCATTTTTGTATTCGCGCTCGTAGGGATCAAATAAATTGCGGTAAAACAAATTGCGGCTGAACTCATCATCAAAACGGATGGAGTTATAACCCACACTGCAGGTACCGGGCTTAAGCATTAGTGCACGGATTCGACGCGCAATATCGGCTTCGCTGACACTTTTAACGCCTTTCTCAAAGGTAGCCTGAGGGCTGATACCAGTGATCAAGCAGGCATCCGGTTGCGGCAACATATCATCGGCAGCTTTGCAGAACCATTCGTATTCTTCACCAGGTATAGGGTTTAGATTGGCATCAGTGCGGATGGCGGCAAACTGGGATATTCGGTCCCAACGGGGATTGGTACCAAAGGTTTCATAGTCGTGCCAGAGAAAGCTATTGGGTTGTTTCATACCAGGGAACCTTTGATCAATTAGTGAATGAGTTGCCTAAGCCTGCACTGCGCAAAAGCGGCGTTGGAAACCTTCTAGCCTCAATCTACTTCACTCATAGTAATATTGAGGTTACTGATAATGCTACCAGTAGGGGAATGATTTGTCGCGCGTATTTATACGCGTTTGTGTTTGGGAATATTTACCTTTTCCTGAGTCAGTTATACTGCGCAGAGAATTAGGAGATACAAGTGACTACAGTTATTGATGAATTACTACATGTCGTTGAGTTAGAGCAAATCGAGGATAATATTTTCCGTGGTGAAAGCAAGGATATTGGTACTCCACGTGTGTTTGGTGGGCAAGTACTGGCGCAATCTTTATTGGCAGCTACGCATACGATCAAAGATGAGCGTAAACCGCATTCGATGCATGCTTATTTTCTTCGTGCTGGTGATGTCAACTCACCGATCGTTTATGAAGTTGACCATAGTCGTGATGGACGCAGTTTTACCACTCGGCGAGTTGTGGCCATTCAGCATGGAAGGCCGATATTTACCATGGCAGCTTCTTTTCAGGTTCCAGAAGAGGGTTTAGAACATCAAATACCTGCACCTGCAGTTGCCGATCCAGATACTCTGGGTCCTGCAAGTCCTTTATCAGCTGAAATTCTGGAAAACATTCCAGTCAAGTTAAGGCGTTGGTTTTTACACGAAGGGCCTTTTGAGTTCCGTTCTGTTCAGCCGTTTAACCCCATTAATCCTGGGGTCCAGGAACCTGCAAGGCAGGTTTGGTTTCGCTGTCGTGGCAAGCTCCCTAACCAGGTGGATTTGCATCGGGTATTACTCGCTTATGCTTCAGATTTCCAGTTAATTGGTACAGCTTCTCTGCCACATGCAGTTTCATTCCTGAGTGGTAAATTAATGCTTGCAAGTCTCGATCATGCCATGTGGTTTCACCGGCCTTGCCGGGTTGATGACTGGTTGTTGTATTCCTGTGACTCACCCAGTGCTTCAGGTGGAAGGGGATTAGCACGTGGCAGTATTTATGACCGCGCTGGTCAATTGGTAGCGAGTACCGCACAGGAAGGAGTAATGCGTAAGCTGGGCAAGCTTTGATTTATTCTTTAAGGAGTATCTTGGGTTTGTAAAATCCAATCAGCCATATCGAGAATATGTTAGCTGCTGATTAGAATAAAAAAACCCACACCAGGAGTGGGTTTTTCTTTCTGCGAGTTTTTTTATAGTGCTATTTTTTTTATTAAACCAAGAATAAATAACAGGACAACGGCACCAATGGTGGCAGAAATGATTGAGCCAACAATACCAGTCATATTCATTCCTAACACGGGTAATAACCATCCACCGATAAAGGCACCAACGATACCAACAATTATGTTGGTAAGGAGACTGCCACTACCACTTTTCATGATCATTCCAGCTAACCAACCAGCAACTGCACCCACTAGTAATAAAATA
>CAXMRK010000052.1:0-4642 GCA_964195815.1 uncultured Acidimicrobiia bacterium
CCTAAAGTTTTGAGGTCATCAGTGGCTCTGGCAAATAATGCTTTTCTTTCCTCAAGATGCTCTTCACGACCTACATAAATTACACCTTTGCTATCACAAACGATAATTTTTTCGCGACGCATACCTAGATGAACCAGTAACTCCAGACAAGCAATACCTGCAGCACCGGCACCTGACGCGACCAGTGACACATCTTCAATTGCCTTGCCAGTCAATATCAGCGCATTCAGCATAGCCGCAGCAGAAATTATCGCAGTGCCGTGTTGATCATCATGAAAAACCGGGATTTTCATCCGCTTCTTGAGTTCTGTTTCAACCCGGAAACACTCAGGCGCTTTGATATCTTCCAGATTGATACCGCCAAAGGTAGGCTCAAGAGATTCAATAATATCAATCAGCTTTTCGGTATCTTTCTCATCGATTTCTATGTCAAAAACATCAATACCAGCAAACTTCTTGAATAATACGCCTTTGCCTTCCATCACTGGCTTTGAAGCCAATGGCCCAATATCACCAAGACCCAATACCGCAGTACCATTGGTAATCACAGCAACCAGATTGCCGCGAGACGTCATGCTGCTGACTTCAGCAGGATCTTCCACGATTAATTCACAGGCAGCAGCAACCCCAGGCGAGTAAGCCAACGACAAATCCTTCTGCGTGGATAGCGCTTTAGTCGCTGCTACTTGAATTTTCCCCGGTGTAGGATAGCGATGATATTCCAGTGCTGCTTCACGTAAAGCAGTATCGTCTTTTGGGCTAGCAGGTTTTCCTGAACCCATACTGTCATCATTCATAATATGCTCAACTTTTTAATATTCTGATAGCAGTTGGTTGCTGTTATGCAGGTTCCATACTCTCGTCATATTCACCCATAGTAGCCAGACCATTCATCTGTGCACGGTGAGCTAATTTGGCTTGCGCACTGCCAACGTTAGCAACGATGTCCGGGCCCCACTCAACCAGTGATGGGTGCTGTAAAGCACGACCATATGAGAAGCTTAGTGGCCATGGGAAAATACCCAATTTATTCATAGCATCCAGATGCGCCGTTGCCTCTTCATCGCCCTGACCGCCTGAAAGGAATACTACGCCTGCAAGCGAACCCGGTACTGACTGCAACAAGCAATCAACAGTGGCTTCTGCAACTTCTTGAACGCTCGCCCGATCGCTGGCTTCATCACCAGAGATGACCATGCTGGCTTTTAATATTGCGCCTTCGAGCATCACATTTTGATCGTACATTTGTTCAAACAGACGACGTAATACCAACTCGGTAACTTCGTAACAATCTTCGAGTGCATGGTCGCCATTGATTAATACTTCAGGCTCAACCATAGGTACCAGTCCCGCTTCCTGACAGAGTGCAGCGTAGCGAGCTAATGCATGGCAATTGGCATTGATGCAGGCATCTGATGGAGTGCTTTCAGAAATGCTGATAACTGCACGCCATTTGGCAAAACGTGCACCCAGATCAGCATATTCTTTAAGCCGTTGGCGTAACCCGTCCAGACCTTCAGTAACCAGCTCAGAAGGATGCCCGGCTAATGGATGTGCACCTTTATCTACTTTGATTCCAGGAATAATCCCGGCAGCTTCCATTATTGAGACAAAAGACTGACCCGCTGCAGATGACTGACGCAGGGTTTCATCAAACAAAATAACACCGGAGATATGATTACCCAGATCCGGTGTGGTGAGTAACATTTCACGGTAAGCGCGACGGTTATTTTCGTTGGATTCAACATTAATAGAATCGAAACGTTTTTTGATCGTACCATCGCTTTCATCGATAGCAAGAATACCCTTGCCTTCAGCAACCATAGCCTGAGCAGTTGAAATAAGTGCCTTAATATCCATAACATCCTCGCAATTAAAATTCGTCGCAGACCAAGGATGATCCGCGTATAGAGTATTTTAGGGCTTTAGCTGCTGATTGGCTATGGACTTAGGTCAGTTAAACCGCAGTAAATTCTGATTTACTCCAGATGCAGCAGTAATTTCGAGGCGCAGCTATGTGTGCGGCCTGGGAGTTCTAGCTATAATCCAGCTCAGAGCTATAATCTGGCGAACCATCAACTCCAACCTGTAGCAAGCGCATGGCATTGGTGCCACCCTGCTTGCCCTGGCGCTCACCCATGGTAAAGATCACCCGCTGACCTGTTTCCAGCACCCCGTCGGCATGCAGGCAATGAATGGCCTGGGTAATTATTTCAGAATTACTGATGCCCTTCTCCCAGGTAAATTCGATGGGATAAACATCTTTATACAGTGCCATCTTACGGCGGCTGTCCTGATCCGGTGACAGTGCAAAAATGGGTACCGGCGAACTCACCCGCGAGAGCCATTTGGCGGTTGAGCCCGATTGGGTTAATGAAACAATCGCCTGCACTGAGACGTTTTGTGCGGTAAACATGGCAGCCATAGCGATGGCCTGATCAATGCGCTCAAAACGCACATTGAGTTTTCCGTCGCGTTCTGATGAGGCCAAATGTCGTTCCGCACCCACACATATTCTATGCATGGCCTCAACGGCTTTAACTGGATATTGCCCAACAGCCGTTTCCGCAGAAAGCATTACCGCATCGGAACCATCAATTACGGCATTGGCGATATCGAGTACTTCTGCACGCGTTGGTACCGGGTTATCGATCATCGATTGCAGCATTTGGGTGGCTGTAATAACCACTCGGTTTTGTTTTAGAGAAGTACTGATAATTCTCTTCTGCAAACCTGGTAATTCGGCATCTCCAATTTCAACCCCGAGGTCACCGCGTGCTACCAGTACCGCATCGGAGGCATCGACAATACTCTCAAGATTCTCAATTGCTTCAGAGCGTTCAATTTTACTGATAACCGAAGCTCTACTGCCGGCTTTACGCAACAAAGTGCGCGCTTCATGAATATCCCCAGCATTGCGCGGGAACGATACCGCTAAATAGTCGACCCCCATTTCAGCAGCTAAAGGAACATCAATAATGTCTTCTTCTGCCAGCCCCGGTATTGAAAGACCACCGCCAGATAAATTCACACCTTTGCGGTTATATAAGGTACCACCATTAATCACTTCACAAATAATTTGGCGACCCTGCACTAATTTAACCCGCATAGTGATCAAGCCATCATCCAGCAACAACACATCCGCGGGTCTTACATCATCTGCCAAGCCTGAGTAACTAACGCCAACACGGGTTTCATCACCCACAAAATCTTCATCTCCGGCATCAATAATAAAAGATGCCCCAGACTCCAGATTTACCGAACCATTGGCGAATTTTTCAATCCGGATTTTTGGCCCGCGAAGATCAGCCAATAAACCCACTTCTTTACCCGTCTGCGCCGATGCCTCACGAATATTCAATGCTCTTTGCTTTTGTTCTGCAGGCGTACCATGAGAGAAGTTAATCCGAAAAACATTTACTCCGGCAGTAATCAGCTCAGCCAATTTCTCCACTGACTCGCAAGCAGGACCTACTGTAGCAATAATTTTTGTTCGTCTGCGTTGATGCATTGATGTTCCTGTTTTGGGGAAATAATATCTGAGGAGGATAATACTCTTTTGTTACAGTAGTGGGTAAATCTACTCAGATTTAATATTGGAAATTAACTATGGTTTTCCTGGCTTTTAGGCTGAAACATGACCAACAAGCACGAGCAACTGCTTGCACATAAGAATGCAATCCAATCTGTCCTCTATTTCACCATATCCCCAATAACACCGAGCATAGCGCTACCGGAGTCGGGACTTAGCTTACCAAACTTAGCAGCCGCAACATGGCTGACTAGGGTATCGTGTAGGTGACCTTGAAACCTAAACCCCATACTGTGCCTGCAGGGGCGTGTAGGCCCATTATAATGTTGTACTTGTAATTCCCATCAACCGTATGCGCTGTATCAGAGCTCAAGTAGATGGGGAAAGTGGTAACGCCAGGTGTAGCTACAATACCGGTGTTTTGAAAGTTGCCTGCATAAGTCGGGCTGATGTAATTTGTTCCAAAACTGTTGAGTACGGTTCTGTAAACCGCAGCTTCCATATAACCAGTGTCACTACTATCACGGCCATACGCGATGATCTCATCTATCAGGGATCCGCTTGGAAGTTCAAGAGGACACAGATAAGTGACCAGGCTTGTGGTTCCATTGACTATACACGGGAACGATGTAGTTCCATTGGTTCGATTAGTCCCCCCGCCTGAACAGCTACCACCCAGGTTACCGGAGATTACCCCGCCTTGCGCGATACAGCTCAAAGCATTGATCCCATAACTGTAGGTCCCTCCATGAACCGTATGCGCCCCGGTTGCATAATTATTATTGGCCACAAAGGCATCTACAGCAGCCTCGGACAAAGTAGTATCAAGCGTATGTGCCCCCGTGACATAGCCATTATTGACCACAAAGGCAACTACCTCACCTTCGCTTAGTTGGGTGTCGGTATTAACGGTATGCGCCCCAGTGGAATAGTTATTATTAGCTACAAAGGCATCTACAGCAGCCTCGGACAAAGTAGTATCAACCGTATGTGCCCCCGTGGCATAGCCATTATTGGCCACAAAGCTATCTACAGCAGCTTCGGTTAAGGTGGTATCAGTATCAATGGTATGTGCTCCCGTGGCATAGCCATTATTGGCCACAAAGGCAT
>CAXMRK010000053.1:0-1826 GCA_964195815.1 uncultured Acidimicrobiia bacterium
AGCAACAGCCCTCTGTTTCATTCACTGGGCAAGATTTGGGATCGAGCTAAGATGCTGTTATTGCCTCGTGAATTATTGGCTCTGCAGGGTAAGACGGTGGGTTTCAGGTTTGGTCACGCTATAACCGCAGATGCCTGGCAGCATATGAATGCCACAGGGATTACGGCTTACGCAAGACTACTAAGCTATATGCTTGAGCAGAATGTGGTAGTGGAACCAGTTTCTACAGAATCAAGGCTGGCACCTTTGGCAAATCTATCAGAGTCAGCTCTTATTGAAACAGAACTTGCCGCATTACCTGGAAAACAGCATTTGCTCGAGTTCAAACAGTATTCAGTTTTTTATGCTGAAGCCAGGCAAATTCCTCTGTTAATGAAAGATATTGCACGTGAGCGTGAGCGGGTGTTTCGCTTACTTGATGAAGGTAGTGGTGCGTCGCGTGATAGCGATAATTTTGATAACAGTTATGTTCAGCTTTTTGTATGGGATAACAATAGTCACACACTCGTTGGTGCTTATCGATTTGGAAGAACGGATCGACTTCGGCAGCAGGGCGCAGCAGCAATGTATTTGACACAAATGTTTGAGTTTAAAGACGATTTCTACAGCAGTATGCCGCCTGCGCTTGAGTTAGGGCGGTCTTTTGTTGTTCCTGAACACCAGAAGAGGTTTCATTCGCTTTATTTATTGTGGCGCGGTATCGGTCATTACCTGATTGCTCATCCCCAGTATCGGCGACTATACGGAACGGTTTCCTTATCACGGCAATATAGTGATACTGCAATCCAGGTCATTTGTGATGCATTGATAGAGCCAACGGTGCATGTTACAGCAAAGCATCCGCTTGCAATTTCACTGCACCCAGAGTGGTCAGTGTTTAAAAAAGAAACAGGATCGGTAGATTTACAGACGCTGTCGGCCTGTTCTCGCGGAGTGGATGAGCAAGGTAAAGATATTCCTGTTTTGTTAGGTTTGTATCATAAACTTGGTGCCAAGTTTCATAGTGTTGCAGTGGACCCGAATTTTAATAATACGCCCGGGTTGTTGTTAATGGTGGATATGGATACTGCCCCCACGAAACTCGTATCTAACTTTCTTGGTAAACAAGCTACAGAATATCTTGAGTATTCCACACAGCGCCCAACAACGAGCCAACTATGAAAACTAAACTGAAGCAAAACATAATTGCATTAAAGCAGGGTGCAGTCCTATTAAAGGAGCTCGGTGATGAGGTCTTTGTTACTTCAGAGCAAACAGTTTTCGAAAGTACCATAGGTGGCCATTTCAGACATAACCTGGATCACTATAATTGTTTCCTCAAGGGTATAAAAAAAGGCCATGTTGATTATTCAGAACGCGAGCGGAATCGCCTCATCGAAGAGAACAGAAGTTATGCCCTGGCTGAGATTAGTCAGATCCAATTAGGCTTGACTGGGTTGCTGCAAACTGAAGGCTACCCCCATATTTGTATCGAATGTAATGTTGGCCATGGTTTAGCCATAAGTTCAATACAAAGAGAGCTTGAGTTTTTACTCAGCCATACCATCCATCATTACGCCATTATTGCAATTATGTGCAGGCTGCAAGGGGTTAATATCGATGATGAATTTGGTGTTGCTCCTTCAACATTAGACTATCGAACGGAACAGAATCAGCAATGTGTACACTAAGCTGGAAACCATTAAATGATGGTTATTTATTATTCTTTAATCGTGATGAAAGTAGATTACGTTCGTTAGCTCTACCACCCTTCATGCAGCAAAAAAATAATGTGAAATATCTGCGACCAGTTGATAGTGAGTGTGGAGGAACCTGGTTATTGGTCA
>CAXMRK010000054.1:0-2762 GCA_964195815.1 uncultured Acidimicrobiia bacterium
CTTATATCCTTGTAATTACAATGCATTTTCAGATGGCGCGAATATTGCAGTGTATAGGCTGTGGTGGGTGGTTCAATTTGAAGCACTGCCCTTTTAAGCAGACTTATGGAGAAGAAGCTATGAATAGAATAACCACATGCCTTGGCATTGTTTTGTTGTTGGTACTTAATTTTCAAAATGTTATGGCACAAGGCTTTTCAACTAATATTGGGTTTAACAGCGAGTATATATATCGTGGTATTCCACAGAAAACATCATCAGCATTTGCCGGAGTTGATTTCGAGTCAGCTGGCTTTTCTGCCGGTGTCTGGTCAGCAGATGTAGGTGATGGGCTTGAGGTCGACCTTTACGGTTCTTATGGTTTTGAAGTAGATGATTTCGGGTTCTCGATCGGTGGCACCTGGTACACCTACACAGGTGACTTTGATGACGATTACCTGGAACTCAATTTAGGAGCTAGTTGGAAGTTTCTCGCTTTTGATGCAGCTATTGGCGAGTATGGCAATTTTGCCGGGCCTGACCTTAGCTATCAATTCTACTCCGTGACGGCTAGCCACAACGGACTGTACGCTAAGATCGGCATGTTTACGGATGATTTTGATGGCAATTATTATGAAGCTGGGTATGGAAACAATTTATCGGTTGGGGAAGCGGACCTGTTTGATTACGCTATTGCAGTGATTCATAGTGACTCAACTTTGATTGGTGAGTCAGATACCAATCTGGTTTTTACAGTAAGCAAGACTTTCTAGCTCTAAATCGGATTAACCGGCACAACTCTTCCTTTGGGTGAAATACAGCAAACGGGTTTGTAATCATCAGCAAAGCCTATGCCCAAAGGGTTGTTATTGAGTTCCTGCTATTATTGAGTTAATTACTGGAAAAACGATGACAATGAATGGGGAGCCCCATTATGAGTATGAAGCTTGATCACTGCAACTCTGAATTAAAACGAGAAATTTAATGAGTAAAGTAGCACTGCTATCTATTGATTTTCAAAAGGGATTTGATGATCCAGTTTGGGGGCTAAGGAACAATCCAGATGCAGAAGCAAATATTGCTCTATTGCTGGCGCATTGGCGTCAGCAATCTTGGCCAATAATCCATGTTCAACATTGCTCGGTTGAAGCGAATTCGCCACTCAGACCAGGTGTTTCTGGGAATGAATTTAAACATGAGGCAAAGCCTTTTCTGGGAGAGCCGGTGTTTACCAAAACGGTGAACAGCGCTTTTATAGGAACTGGTTTAAAAAAGCATCTTCTAGATAATGACATCGGCTGTTTAGTGATAGCGGGATTAACTACAGACCACTGTGTATCTACTTCAACTCGAATGGCCGGGAATTTTGGCTTTGAGGTAACCCTGGTTGCGGATGCCACAGCAACTTTTGACCGTAAGGGGGAAGATGGCAGTCATTATTCAGCCGAACAAATTCACAATATTCATCTGGCAAGTTTGAATGGTGAGTTCTGTACTGTACAAACCTGTAAACAAGTATTGAACAGGTTCGTGTCTGATGCGGTTATATTGTGAGCCGAATACTTTAGCCCCTGAACTCAAGGCCTTTGTTTTTCTGCATCAACTCGATTTTCACTATTCCGGAACAATACAAATTTTCAAGGCGCTGCTGGAAAGGCGCTATCGATTCTTGCAGAGATTCAGGCAGTCCATGGGCCCAGGGGGGTTCATTATTGTCTTGCATCAGCCTGGTGATTTCTGAGGTAATGGCTTGTTCCAGCCCATCCCGGATATCTGCGGATCCAGCTGCCTCTATGGCGTCTAATTGATGTGTCAGCATTTTGCTAAACTCCGCACGTACACGCGGGCTGACATAAGCTTCTTCCGTTCCAGCGTAAGCAGAATCTGCTTCTCCCGCCAATTGCTCTGTGTAAACCGCCAGGTAAATATAAATATACTCACCGAGCCCCATCTCTTGTGATGATAGTGTTGAATTGCGTTGGTTAATAAACTCAAGAAATTTAGGGGCTGCGCTCAACATGTTTTTGAAACCGCTAATTCCCTGTTCCATTTTTTCGTCCGCAGGCAATTCTTTATACGTATCGGGTGCCTCAAAGGCCCTGATTTCCTTCAACACAGTTTGAAAGTCAGTGCAGGAAGTTTGCACACTCTGGCGCACCAAAATAAAATGCTCCATCCGCTCAGCTGGAACAAAGCCGCTGGCTGCAGGAACATAATCGGAAGAGTGGCCAAATTGATCAATGAGCGCTTGCTCAAGTTGCTTGGAATCACGAATGGGTGCCATCAAAAGATATAGGCCCATTACTACCGTGGCCAGTACTATAAAGACTATCAGTAGTTTCCAATTACGTTGATGTTTTTGGCTTGGCATGGGATTTCCTGAACAACTGCGATAGATGAGAAGCTCAGAATACCTATACCCTTCACCACAGGCAATATGCGTATGGTCACGAATTGCGGCAATGGTGTTTATTAACTATTTATTTAAACTCGAAAAGTTTGCACAGGCCCGGATGATATGAATATTTATTAAAGAATACCCAGCGAAATTTTCCCTGAACCAGCACTAGAGGCTCTGGACAAAGTCTCTGATGCCATTCAACAGCATTTGAGTTGCCAGAATTACAAGTATCATACCCATAAGCCGTTCAAGCGCACGCGCTCCTTTCGCGCCAATCAATGCGAGTATTTTGGGTGAGCCTACTAATAATATTGCAGTGCCTACCCACGCCAGAAATAGGTCGACGGTTCATTCAATAATTTGCCCAGGTGGATTTGAGCTC
>CAXMRK010000055.1:0-4037 GCA_964195815.1 uncultured Acidimicrobiia bacterium
GGGTGATCCATCAGGCCCACTCGTTTGGCCACTGGAATCAAAACAAAACAGAGCACAAAAGAGAGCCCAACTGATGCCAACATCATTACCCAGAGCTCAGCAGTCATCGATACTTGCCCTTATACTGAAGCCAGATTGAGAAACACACGGATCGACAACCCCTTGCCTAATATGCCTAGAATGTGGCGCAATGATAGCTTAGTCAGAGCTTTTTTTATATGATTCAGTATGGTATTTAGTGAAACTGAAAATGTTAACTCAGATTAAAAAATTCTTTGCACTGGAATGGCGTGATAAAAAAAACCTGATACGCGCCTATTTCCTCCTGGGAATAATGCGTGCGGCAATTCTGAGTCTGACTTTTAAACGCTTAAGCCGTTCGCTGGAACACCACCCTGATGAAATCTCGCATAAACCACTGGATAATCCCCAACTGACACAGGCCAAAGCAATTGGCTGGGCGGTCACAACTGCGGCCAGTTACACACCCTGGGATAGTAACTGCCTGGCACAGGCGCTAACCGCACAGCGGATGTTACAGCAGCAGCAGATCGCCGGGATGTTTTTCCTGGGGGTTAAAAAAGAAAATAAGCAACTGGAAGCTCATGCCTGGCTGCAGTGTGATGAAGCCATTCTTACCGGTAAAGCAGGCCATGAAGATTATTCTGTCGTTTCAACCTTCAGCTGGCTGTAAGGCTTTTGTATAACACCATTATCTATGGTTCCCGGGTTGAAAGCGACCGGCCGTTGTTTACCACAGATACCCGTATTTCTACTCGCTATGACTTGTCGTTGCTTGAATATTTTGATGGTGCGCAGTTTCACGGTCTGGACGTTAAAACACCCTTTTATAGCAGCCACGGCCGCGAGTTGATGCACTACAGTAATCGCCCGTTTGGTCAAAGTATCAGTGGTCAGCCATGGCGTTTTGAAGTGCAGGGTGTGGTGAGTTTTTACTGGGTCAGTGGTACTAAAAACATTTATTACAAACTCGAGAAAGGAGGGAGTAATGAACTGCTGGCTTTCTGGTTTGCCCATATCTTCCTGCCTATGTATTTCACCCTGGAGGGTAAATATGATTTCCTGCACGCCGGTGCGGTAGAAATAGCCGGCATGCCAGTTTTATTTATTGCCCCGTCAACCGGCGGTAAATCTACCATGACTGATTACTTTATCAAGCAGGGCCACGAGTTGGTATCTGATGATAAGGTAGCCACCTATATTAAAGATGATCAGTTCATTGCCGTGCCCTCCCACCCGCACCATCGCCCTTATCGGCGTTTTGAGGACCTGGGTTATCGAGTGAAAAACATGTTCAGTCATACCCAGCCTATTCATGCGTTTTATGCCCTGGAGGTTAACGATGAAGACGCAGAGATCACAATTTCTGAAATATTGGGTTTCAAGAAGTTCGAAGCCCTGCTGCCAAGCTATTTATTCAGCTTTGGGTATTTAAAAGCCCAGCGCCTGAAATACCTTGCAAAGATGGTTAATAACATTCCCTTGTATCAGGTTAATCGGCCCTGGGATATGGGCCGATTGGGAGATGTGCATGCTGCGATTGTTCAACACAGCACCCAGCTGGCAAAAGGCGGCGAAAAATGAGTGGTATCTTTGGCCTGTTTAACCGAAATGCTGCCACAGCATCTGCTGCTGTGTTGGAAAACATGCACACTGCAATGTCCTTTTGGCAACCCGATACCAGCGGACTCTGGAATGAGTCTGCGGTAGGGCTGGGCCATACAATGCTATGGAACACTCCGGAATCTCGGCTAGAAAAATTGCCAGCCAAAAAAGAACACTTTGTTATCACTATGGATGCCAGACTGGATAATCGTGAACAGCTTGCACAGAATCTAGGGTTAATACTGCAACCTTTAGCAAGCCTGTGCGACAGCGATTTAATTCTAGCGGCCTATCGTAAGTGGGGTGAAAAATGCCCTGAACAACTATTGGGTGATTTTGTATTTGTTATTTGGGACACAGAAAAAAAACAATTATTTTGTGCACGAGACCATGTGGGCATTAAATCATTTTATTATTTTATTTCTGATAACTGCTTTGTATTCAGCAATCATATCAACGGCCTGAAAGCACACCCCGATATTGATCTGGCATTTGATAAAAAAATGATCGCTTATTATCTGCGTGATGAAGATTATGCCTATAAGCAGACATTCTTCCAGTCTATAAAAAAACTACCTCCGGCCTCAAGTTTACTGATTAGTGCTGAGCGGTGTGTTCAGCGCCTTTACTGGGACCCACAAAAGATCAAGCTGAAAAAATTAGACTCAGAAGCGGAATATAGTCGTAAACTCAATGACTTACTAAAACAGGCCGTTACTGCCAGGTTGCGCACCGCCTACCCCGTCAGTGCCCACCTCAGTGGTGGCTTGGATTCATCAACCATAGTTGCCCTTGCCGCGCGTGAACTGGCAATATCGGATCAACAGATTAATGCCTATAACTGGATATCAGAACCTGTAGATGGTGACCCGGATTATTACGAATGGTCTTACAGCAAGCTATTAGCCAAGCGGGAAGGTATTAACCACCACACTGTTGAATTGAATTTGGATACTTTGACGAGTATTTTCAAAAGCCACGACATCAGCTATGGAGACACGACGGATTTGTGGTATGAATATCCGTTACGTCAGCAACTTAAACAATCAGGCAGCCGGGTTTTACTTTCCGGTTGGGGTGGTGATGAGCTAATTACATATTCTGGTTCGGGTTATATTTCTGAGTTGTTTTATCGGGGGAAATTTAAACTCAGTTTTCAGGAATTCAACAAGACACGCAAACATAAATCAACAGAATTAACTGTTCGCCACAGCTTGTGGCGATTCATCAAACATATTGCAGTAGAATCTCTTCCGGATAAGTTACTATGCTTGCTACGAAAAACTGCTTGCCACGCCCCCCTATCCTTACAGCATTCACCCACTGAATTCACTAGCTTCAGCAACAACTTACCTACGTTGTGGAAGTCATACAATGCCGCCAGCATTCGAAAACGCCAGTTAAAAATGTTCCAGAATGGCCATTTGCAAACCAGAATAGACGCCTGGGCTGCCGCCGGAATAGCCGATAGGGTGGAGTATAGCTACCCCCTGCTGGATAAGCGATTGATCGAATATGCACTGGCCCTGCCAGCAGAACTATATTGTAAAAATGGCGACCAAAGATACATCATCAGGGAAGCCATGATTGGCATACTGCCAGATGAAATCAGGTTACATACAGAAAAAGACGAGCCGATCAGGGTAAGTGAGTTTCATAGCTTGGTGGAACTCGCCTTAAAGACTGTAAGTCATGATATGAAAAAAGAAACTACTCAGCCTTATATATGTGTGCAAGATTTGAACGAGGAGTTGAAAAGATTAAATTTGAACCATTTAAAAACCAGTGATGAAAAAATTGAAAAACTGGAGTTAGTAAGCCGCTCTTACTTCATGTATAGTTTCAGTATATTAGTAACAAACAATTATCAATATTGGTTTCGCGCAAATGAAAAACAAACCTGAACACATCCCACGTACTCCACCACAAAAACAGTGGAAAAAACCTGTTCTTAAGCAGTTGTGCCTTAAACAAACCCAAGGCGGCAAGCCCTTCACGCGCGAAACCGGTTCCGGTCACAGAAACGGCGCCAGCTAAAATGGATTGCCCGTTTAACTAGAATCTGTATTCGGGTTATCACCTTTGCAAATCATAAAACACTCGGCTTTATGATCTGGAAGAATACGATTGCGCACAGGCAATACCCATGATGCAGGCATAAGTCACTGCTACCGCAGGAATTTGTAGACTAAAATCAAAAGCAGAATGTACACCAACCAGAGCAGTTGCTGCCAAACCTGTTGCTGGGTATGCCCAGTCCCTGCCGCGTTGACGCACACCATTTACACAAATAATCGCCAACCAGGCAATAACGGCAAATAACATCAAAGCTGCGGGCCAACCTAGCTCAAATATATTCTCGAGGTATGTGTTATGTGCTTTGTCGTAATGGCCGAGAATTTCATCACTGC
>CAXMRK010000056.1:0-8429 GCA_964195815.1 uncultured Acidimicrobiia bacterium
CCAGGCTGGGAATGAAGTGATTATTACAACGGAAATAGTTGCTGATTTTCCAAACCCAGCACTGATCCGAGTTTATGGGCACAAGAAAAAGAATCCAGAGATACTGAGTTCTACTACTGTTCAAATAGGAGAGACCTTTAATGTCAGTGGTAACAGACACCGGATTCCTTCACGCTTAAAATTTGAGATTGTTGATCCAGGTACAGGCGATGTTGTTCAAACTGTTCAGTTCCATTCATCTTGTTCACAACCTCTAGCAACATATGATGAGTTTGGTGGATTAACCGTTTGGAGTGCTGATCACTAAGCATTGATGTTCATGCAAATTAAAACCGACCGGATAATATCGGTCGGTTTTTTTATGGAAAGTGATTATTAAGCTGTGACGAAAGATCCTTTTACAATGTTTTTTCCATTGCAATCAAAGCCGTTACACCGTCAATCATAGCTTGTGCACATTCAACTTCGGTTACTCCAAGTCTTCGTTGGTTGCTGATGTCGAATATCCCGCCTTCGCTGGCTGAGTGCTCTCCATGTACTCCTCGGATTTGTAAGTGATAATGGTCAGCTATCTGTTTAAATACTGCCATATCAACTGCAAGCCGTGGTAATTTAATATGCACACTGGCTCGCATAGCAGTACCGAGATTAGTTGGGCAACTACTTATGTACCCAAGCCGCTTACTGTAAGCAAACTCAAGTACAGATTCAATTTTGTTGATAGCGTGGTACAAACGGTTATATACAGCGCAAATATCACCACCCATCTGCATGGAAATAATTCGCAACTGGTCTTCTTCATTTAGCCATACCAGAAATGTTTTATCATTATTGTGATAAATACCCCTGCCCTCTGGCCAATCCCGATTCAACCCGGCAGCTTCCAGGAAGCGGTCACCGGATTTAAATAGAAAATGATCAGCAATTAATTGCTTACGGTCTATCTCACTCATACCCAATAATGGGTAATAACTGCCTTCAAGCTCTCCCTCGAGCTGAATTAGAACAGCGGAAACTTGTTTCTCTATCTCATTGCGTTGCTGCCCTGAAATTGCTGGGCCCAAAGGAAAGCCAGCTATATTGCGGCCTACACGAATCCGAGTTGAAACAATAAATTTATTCTCGGGATCAGGGTTTGAGTCGATTAGAGTACTGGGATTTAAATTTCTTATGTGCGTATCAGTTGCTGAAAACCCATGGTATGCCTCAATAATTGGATCGAATAATGACGAGAATAAGGTATATGATTCTGCATCACCAGCATAAGCCCCGACACCGCTATCCAGGTTTTTAATCCCCGAGTTAATAGCTTTATCTAAAGTAAACCCATTGCCGGTTTTTTTATCTTTAAGCTGCATATAAATCGCTTTGCTAAGATGCTTACTCAAGAGCGAGTTGCAGTCATCCGGAAACTGCGGGAATGCAATTGAATTTTTCATAGCTTTACCACGATTATTATAAGGCTTGAATCAATCCTCAACCGGCAGACGAGCGCCAAAGGCATGCGCCAATGTGCCTTGATCGATAAACTCGAGCTCACCCCCAAGCGGAACACCATGCGCTATCCTGCTGACCTTCAGCCCCTGTGCCTTAGCCAGTGTCTGGATATAGTATGAAGTGGCCTCACCTTCAACTGTGGGGTTAGTCGCGATGATCAATTCTTTTAATCTGCCAGACTGGATTATTGCTGCTAACTTTTCAAGTCCGATATCTTCAGGGCCGATACCATCCAGTGGAGAAAGATGACCATGGAGTACAAAATAACGCCCCTGATAACCGGTTGCCTGCTCTAAAGCGATTACATTTGCAGGCGATTCAACCACGCAGATCAGACTGTCATCACGTTTAGGATTTATGCAAAGATTGCACAATTCAGTTTCGGACAAATTCCTACACTGACTACATTCACCAATGCGCTCTACTGCTTCAAGTAACGTTTCGGCAAGTAATTTTGCGCCTGCACGATCATGCTGAAGAATATGGAAAGCCATTCTTTGAGCACTTTTATTACCCACGCCGGGCAAGCATCGCAAGGCGTCAATAAATTGTTGCAATAAAGGGCGGGAATCGGACATCAATAACTATCGCAAAATATCAGAACGGGAGCTTCATCCCTGGTGGCAAATTCATCCCTGCCGTCATCCCTGACATTTGTTCTTCTGTGGTCTTGCGAATTTTGTTGACAGCATCATTTATAGCAGCGGTGACCAGGTCTTCGAGCATTTCGAGGTCATCTGCCATTGCTGGGTCAATCATAACTTTTTTAACTTCATGCCTACCATTCATGTTTATCTTGACCATACCGCCGCCAGACTCACCACTAACAACCATACTACCTAGCTCAGCCTGAGCCTTAGCCATTTGTTCCTGCATCTGCTGAGCCTGCTTCATCAGGCCGCCAATTCCGCGTTTCATATGTTCACTCCGTAATTTTTTTCATTGATACTACTGTATTGGCTTGATTGAACCTTCAATAACACTTGCACCCATTTCATCTTGCAGTGAGGCAACCGTCGGATCATCACTAATTGCTCTTTCAGCCTGCGACATTTTTTCAGTCTCACGCCGGGCAAAGTCTAAAGCAGGGGTCTGCAATTCAAACTCTGAGAAATCTTCATCACTAGCATCCAGCTCACTTTGTTGCATCACTTGAACAGTTATTTCTTCACCCAGCAAGCCACTGATTGCTGAAGCAAGAGATTTAATTGCTTGTGGACTGCCCAAATACTCAAGCTCATCTGCAATTACAAAGCTCCAGAGATTTTCGCTACGAGAGATGCTTTGGATATTACGTGCAAACTCCAGATTAGCACCGCTTAACCCAAGTAGATCAATGAGTTTATTCCAGGGCTTTGACTGAAGCTCAGCAGCACTACTTGCAGATAGCAACTGTGTTGGCTTGTCATCAGGTTTTGGCTCATTTACCTCTGAAATAGACTGTTTTTTTTCAGTTTCATTGTCAACAGTTTTTGAGTAAGGTTTTGCTATCTCTGGTGTATTTGTTTTAGTAGTGGGTGGATTACTTAAATCAGCTGTGCCAGCAGGCCGAAAGGCAAGCAAGCGCAGGAATGTCATTTCGGCCCCACTTTGCGGATCCGGTGCTAGATTTAAATCTCGCCGCCCATGAATTGTAATCTGGTAAAAAAGCTGTACCGCATCAGCATCAACCCGGGTACTTAAATCCTTCAGAGCATCCCAACCTGGACGACTTTCATCATTGTAGTCAGGTAATTGTTGGATCAACGCGATTCTGTGTAAAGATTCACTGAGCTGATTCAATAAACGATCAAAATCGACTGAATAATTGGCCTGTTCATCCAGCGCCTCCATTAAGCCCTGAGCATCACCAGCGAACAGCAAGCCAAGCATTTTCACGATACTGTCATGTGCCAGAGAGCCCAGCATATTACTAACTTCTGCGGTCATAACCTTGCCACCACCAAAACCAATGGCCTGATCAAGCAAGGATAAACCATCACGCATACTGCCATCAGCTGCTCTGGCAATCTCCAGGACCGCATCTTCTTGTGCTTCAATCGATTCAGACTCAAGTAATTTAAGCAGATATTGCTGTATCTCTGGTGCAGTTAACCGGGTTAAGTTAAAGCGTAAGCAACGGGATAGCACGGTTACCGGAATTTTTTGTGGGTCAGTCGTTGCCAACACAAATTTTACATGTGGAGGCGGTTCTTCGAGGGTTTTCAACAGCGCATTGAAACTTGCTGTCGACAACATATGAACCTCATCGATGATATATACCTTAAAACGCCCGCGAGTTGGTGCATATTGGACATTCTCCAGCATTTCACGGGTATCATCGACCTTGGTTCGGGAAGCTGCATCGATTTCCAGCATATCGATAAAACAGCCCGCGTCAATATCCGCGCATGAGCCACATTCTCCACAGGGTGATGAACTCACACCAGCTTCGCAGTTCAAACATTTGGCAAAAATTCTCGCCAATGTTGTTTTTCCTACACCCCGGGTGCCGGTCAGTAAAAAAGCGTGGTGTAGTCGATCCTGATCCAGACCGTTAACCAGCGCTTGTACAACATGGCTTTGGCCAACCATTTCGGTAAAATTTTTGGGTCGCCATTTCCTGGCAAGAACCTGATATGTCATTGTTAGAAAGTAGTTTCCGTCAAAAATAATCTGATGAGTAACTATAGCAGAAAAGAGTGGCGATCCCCGCCAGCCACACCCCGGCACATGAGTCTGCTGCTGCCGCTGCTCCCTTCCAGGTCTGACGGGGTTCACAACATATCATTGCGAGGGGACCAACGAGGACCACCATATGCCCGCAATAGAGATGTTAAGAATACAACATTGCGGGGGAAGCATTGTGCCCCACTAGAGCTTGGCTTTCAAGGGTTACCAATCAGTTCTTTTTAAGCTCTGTGAGCAAGGCGGAAACCTGTGCCTGGATCTGGTCCCGACTACGCCTGAAAACCGTCATTATTTCTTCTTCCGAACCCACGGCCTTAGCCGGATCAGATAAAGGCCAGTGACGTTTTTCGATCCGCGCAGGCAGCAGCGGACAGTGTTCATCTGCATGTCCGCAAACGGTAATTAAATAATCAGCAAAAGTCAGCATTTCAGTATTTAAACGTGTGGACTCCTGAGAAGAAATATCGATCCCTGCCTCATGCATCACTGCAATGGCGCGGGGATTTTTGCCATGGGCTTCTGTCCCGGCTGAAGCAATCTCAAGCCAGTCTCCTCCGAGGTTACGCGCCCAGCCTTCCGCCATTTGTGAACGGCAGGAGTTGCCGGTGCATAAAAAGAGTATTTTCATTTTGTAATGCCTATAACTTCTCAGCACAATGAATGCAGAGGGTATTGCTGGGATCAATATGGAGTCTCGCAAAGGCTATTTCTTCATCGCACCCAGTACAGTAACCATATTCATCAGCTTTGATCTTTTGCAGAGCAACCTCAATCATCAGCAGCTTCTGTTGTCGTCGCCTGCCCGTTTCCTGTGCCATTTCCTGTGCCTGCATGGCGTCCATACGAGTCAGACGACCGGTGCGGGCCTGGTCCAACTCCACCGTTTTACCCGCTTGCTGAGAAATCTTTTCAAGCTCCTGCAGATCAGTTCGAATTTGTTGCAGGATTTGTTTGAGTTTTTTAATCTCAGACTGGTTCATCAACTCAAACCTGAACTGGCATTTGATAGGTAAGCCATTGGGTTCTGCTTGCCAGTTTGTCGTAAACACCGCGGGCGCGATAATTATCATTTGCAGTTAACCAACGAACAAGTGGCCAGCCTTTGCTGGCAGCAAAGTTATTCAAAAATTCAAATAGTGTATCTACAACCCCAGTACCGCGGACATTGGAAAGCACAAACAAGTCATCCAGAAAACCTACTGTGGTGCCACGCAAAGGTGATGCCATTTCCCGGCAGTGCATTAAGCCCAAAATATCACCCTTATTATTTTTTGCCACCAGCGCATAGAATTTATTTTGCGGGTCGATAATCCACGACCACACCGTATCCAGAATCTCCGGTGTCATGGGCACCTCATAAAAAACCGCATACTGAGAATAAATACTCTCCCACTGTGATCGGTCATTTAAGCTAATCTCTGAAACTTTAAAATCCATACTACTCTCCGGCCAGACTACTCACTATAATGCAGTTAACTTGTAGGAGAAACAAATGAAACGCACACATCTTTACAGCTTGATTTTAGGTCTTTGCCTCAGCATGTCAGCTTTTGCTGAAACGCCTCAGGTTTCAATTGACAGCCAGGATGCGTTTTTCAATAGCATTCAACAGTTATGCGGTAAAGCCTTTGAAGGAAAAGTAACTGTCGATAATGTAGCTGACAGCAGCTTTGCTGATAAAAAATTAGTGCTTCATGTGCGCAAATGCTCAGAAAACCAGTTGCAGATACCCTTTCATGTTGGTGATGATTCTTCCAGGACCTTTATATTAACGAAAACCGGCTCAGGTATTTCCCTGAAACATGATCACCGGCATAAAGATGGTAGCAGTGATGTTCTAACAATGTATGGCGGCCATACACTTGATGCCGGCTGGGCGCAGGCACAATCATTTCCAGCAGACCAGTATTCAAAGGAGCTGTTTGTAAAAGGCGGCATTCCACAATCGAATGGAAACACCTGGCAGATCTATATTTATCCGGAAAAGTTTACTTACAGAATGACACGTGAAGGTCGTGAATTTAGAGTGGATTTTGATTTAACTAAAGCCATTAATCCACCTGCTGCACCCTGGGGTTATAAAGATGAATAATAGCTCTATATTCAATGGAAAATAGCTGTGTTTATATGTAGCTAGCTAAGTTTGACAACTTCCACGGGCACACCGTTCAAGGCTGCATTTCCTGATAAAGCATCTATCAATTTTTCATCGCTTAGTATATTTACGCTAACTCCGCTATGCTCATTGGCAATATCCAAACGAGTATTTTTCATTCCATGTCCCCACCCATGCGGTATGGATAACACTCCAGGCATCATTTCGTCAGTCACAATAGCTGGTAATACAATTTCTCCTACTCGAGATTTAACCTTGATAGATTGTCCTGACTCAATTCCAAGTGAGTTTGCATCCGCTGGATTCATCAGCGCTGTGCAACGATTTTTACCCTTTACCATTCGATAACTATTGTGCATCCAGGAATTGCAGGTGCGTGGATCACGTCTACCTATGAGCAAAAAAGAAGCCTCAGACTTCTTGGCACTGGCATCTTGCAGGTCCTTTAATTTTGTCTGCAAGCGCTGAAGGTCATCTACGAACTCTTTCGGTGCCAGTTGAATTTTTCCATTAGGAGTGAGAATACCCTCAGGGAAAACAGGTTTTAAGGCGCCAAGGTCCAGCCCATGTAGTTGTTGCTTTAGCTGCTTGAATGATAATTTCTGAGCATATTTACTCTTGGGGTGGGCATATGGTCCTCTTTTAATGCCTTGATGCAGAAAACCCTCGGCTTTAAAGAGCTTAAGAAAGTGCATTTTAAGCCACGCTTTAGTTTTTGCAATAATTCCACCTGTCGTAGTTAGGTACGAAAGCATGAGATAAATTTCAGCTTCAGACAAACTACCGGCAGCTTTTTCAAATAATGCAGGTGAGTATTTGGCAGTGTTTCGAACTGCCAAATGATTAAACACCAGATCATAATGCGACCGTTCTAGTGGTGCTGGAGGTGGCAAAATAATGTCGGCATGACGACTAGTTTCATTGATATAAAAATCAATACTGAGCATAAAATCAAGATTTTCAAAAGCGCGCTCGAGCTGACCATTGTTGGGAGTTGACAACAGAGGATTCCCAGCAGCAACAATCATCGATCTTATTTGCCCTTCTCCTGGTGTCAAAATTTCCTCTGCAAGAGCGGCAACAGGGAACTCACTCATAGTTTCGGGATACTGGCTTACCCGACTAAAATATCGGCCAAATTTGGTAGTCTTTGGTTTTTTTCTGCCAATTAAATCAATAGCAGGTGTTGTAAACATCGCCCCGCCTTCAGCATCAAAATTTCCAGTCAGAATATTAAATACATTTACCAGCCAGTTAACCAGTGTTCCGAATTCATGCGTAGATACCCCCATTCGGGCATACAACACTGCTCGATCAGCCTGACAAAACTGTTCAACCAGTTGGTAAATCTGTTCAGCTGGAATTCCAGTCACAGGAGCTACTGTCTCAGCAGTATAGTTGTTTACCAGCGAAGCTATTTGCTCTAACTGTTCAACATCACTCGATAAATGACCACAGTTCACCAGATCATTCACAAATAAATGATTGATCATTGCCAGTAACAACCAGGCATCTGTGCCTGGTTTAATAAACACATGTTGATTGGCAAGTTTAGAGGTTTCAGTAAAACGAGGATCGATGGTAATAACTTTTCCACCACCCGACTGAATCGCTTTGAGACGATTCTTAATATTGGGAGCGGTCATGATACTACCGTTTGAAACCAGCGGATTGGCACCCATAATGAGCATAAAATCTGTTCGGTCGATATCCGGAATCGGCAGGCGCAAAGGATGGCCAAACATCAGCATGGCAGCTAAATGGTGTGGCAATTGATCTACTGAAGTGGCGGAAAATCTATTTTTTGTTTTTAATTGTCGAAAAAAATCAGGCCCAAAAATTAAGGCGTCCAGATTATGTACAGTGGGATTACCCTGATATACACCCACCGCATCTCTACCATACTGATTTTGTATTTCTGCCAGACGTTTCGTAGTTTCTCTGAAAGCTTCATCCCAGGAAATTTCCTGCCACCCTGATGGTGTTTTTTTTACCGGTTTGCGTAACCGGTCAGGGTCATTATGCAAATCCTGTAAGGCCAGCGCTTTCGGACAGATATGACCCTGACTAAAAGGATCCTGCTTATCCCCTTTTATTGAGATGATTTGTTGATCACTAACTTTAATCTCAATCCCACAGATTGCTT
>CAXMRK010000057.1:0-3293 GCA_964195815.1 uncultured Acidimicrobiia bacterium
CAAATTGTAGTGGCATGGCCCGGTGCTGCTCCACAGGAAGTTGAAGAGCAAATCGTTGCCCGAATTGAAGAGTCTGTTCGCGACATGGATGCTATCGAGTGGGTTCGCTCGTCATCTGGTGAGGGCTTTGGTGAGGTATATATACTGGCTGAGCAACAGGTTGACTTCACCCAGTTTATGAATGATGTCAAAATTCGTGTTGATTCTATCTCTTCATTTCCCCGAGATATCGAGCCTCCACGGGTCCAGCAGTGGGTAAGCCAGAATGAATTTATTCGAGTAGCAGTGCATGGCGATATCGGTGAGCGTGAGCTCAAGCGTCTTGCCGAACAACTGCGTAGAGAAGCCGCAACTTTACCTGCGATTACCGTAGTTCAGTTATTTGGTACCAGAAATGAAGAGGTTTCCATTGAGGTTAGTGAAGAAGCCTTAGGGCGTTACAATCTCAGTTTTTCTGAGGTTGCAGAGGCTATCCGCACTAGCTCTATTAACCAGTCTTCTGGAAGTGTGCGCACTGAAGTTGGGACATACCAACTAAAAGTCCGAAATCAAGCAGATACAGAAGCTGATTTTTCCAGCATTATTATTCGACAAACACCAGAAGGTGGCAGTTTACGTGTTGGTGATGTGGCTACTGTTGTTGATGGTTTCGAAGATAATCCAATTCTGGCTACCTTGAATGGTGAGCCTGCCATATTACTTCAGGTATTATCGACTGAAATAATGGATATTGTGACAGCCTCTGAATCCATTAATAAATGGATCGCCGAGCGTCAGGATTCTTTACCATCAGGCGCAAAGTTAACCCTTTGGACCGACGGAGCTGAAATTTTCAATGGGCGTATGGCAACCATTTCCAGCGCAGCATTTATGGGTCTGGTGCTGGTAATAGGTGTGCTTATGTTAACCCTGCGGCCTAAGGTAGCTATCTGGGTTGCGGTGGGTATTGCCACAGCGTATGCCGGTGCCTTTGTTCTATTGCCTTCTGTAGGCGTTTCTTTGAACATGCTTTCAACTTTCGCCTTTTTGTTGGTGCTGGGAATTGTGGTGGATGATGCCATTGTGGTTGGTGAAGGCATTCATAGTGAAGCTGGTCGCCTTGGTGGTGGTGTGGAGTCCGCAATCTCAGGCGCAAATTTGGTTGCCAAACCGGTCATATTTGGTGTGCTCACTACTATTATTGCTTTTCTTCCCTGGATATTTCTTGATGGAGCCACCAGTGAATATACCCGGCATATTACCTGGGTAGTAATACTGGCCCTTAGCTTCTCTCTGATTGAATCTTTGTGGATATTACCATCACATCTATCAACTATGAGGCCCAGAAAGAACCCAGGCAGGTTTGGGCGATTCCAGAAAAAAATTGCAGATGGCATTATTAATTTCTCGCAGAACCATTACCGTAGAATCGGTCGCTGGTCAGTCGATCATCGGTATCTGACCAGTAGTGTTTTTATTGCAATACTTATCGTTGGTTTTGGTTTATTTAGCACCGGTTGGGTTAAGAAAAGTTTTATGCCGGATATTGAATCTGATGAAATCATCGTTAACGTAGTCATGCCTGAAGGCGCGCCCTATAGCCGTGCTCTGGAAATACTTGCTCAACTGCAGACTGCTGAAAGAGCACTTGAAGAAGAAGTGAATCAGAGTACAGGTGGCGAAGGTGTGCTGATTGAAAACTGGTATACACGTTCTCGCCGGGACAGTGTATTGGCGATCGTCAAGCTGGCGCCACCAGAAGTGCGTGAGATGACTGCTAAGGAAGCATCAATTCGATTACGTGAGTTAATGGGTGATGTACCGGACGCAAAGGAAGTTTCTGTCCAGTATTCACAAAATAATAATGAACCAGGTTTTGAATTGTCCATACGGCATCCGGATCTGGATAAATTACGTAGCGCAACAGCAGAGTTGGAAGATCAGTTACGGACCTATGAAAGCCTCTATGATGTGCGTAATAACCTGGAAGGGGCATCAGAAGAAATTCGCTTAACTATGAAGCCGGGCACTGCCAAGCTGGGTTTAACCCTGGCTGATGTTAATCGGCAGGTACGTCAGGCCTATTTTGGTGAAGAAGTACAACGCTTACCAAGAAACGGCCAGGATGTAAGAGTTAAAGTGCGTTATCCACGGGAATCCAGAGAGTCAATTGAAAGTTTGAAGAACTTCCGTGTACGCACAGCTGATGGTCGTGAATTGCCACTGCTATCAGTTGCTGATCTTGAATATACGCCCGGTATCAGCCGTATACAGCGTTGGAATGGAAATCGTGCAGCACGTGTGAGTGCGGATATGAAAGATGCCGTTGTCGATGACATTATGAAGGATCTGAAGGAGAACTTTTTCCCTGAGTGGGAACAGCGTTATCCAGGCGTTATTCGTGAGCCTATTGGTCAGGCAGAAGGTGAAAAACGTTTTATGGCTAACCTTATGAGCCTTTACCTTATTGCTTTCTTTGCAATGTATACGATGTTGGCTGTGGCTTTCCACAGTTATTGGCAGCCCTTATTAATTCTGGTTGCTATGCCTTACGCCTTTGTAGGAGCAATTTTCGGACATGCGACCTTTAATCTGACAATGGCAATCTTCAGTTACTTTGGAATTGCTGCGGCAGCTGGTGTGGTGGTTAATGATAATCTGGTTTTGATGGATTACTGTAATCGCTTAAAAGAAAAAGGCATGCGTCCAATTGATGCCATTGTTGAAGCTGGCGTAGCGCGTTTCAGACCGATCTTATTAACCTCGGTTACTACTATCGTTGGTTTGATGCCAATGATGCTTGAACGCTCAATCCAGGCTGCATTTTTGAAACCGATAGTAATTTCACTAGCCTCGGGCGTTTTCTTTGCTTTCTTTGTAACGCTGTTAATGGTGCCTTCTCTTTATGCTATTGGTCTGGATATTCAGTCAGCAACTAGCAGAGGTAAAAATAAGCTTAAGCAATTGATCTTTAAACGGCGGCCGGCTGATAGTGTGTTTGACACTGTAGATGCTATAAAAGAGCATTGATCAAACAGCAACGGGTTAGTCTATTGTGCTAACCCGTTGCTGCAGTCTTAGGTAAATCACCTACAACAGAACGCTTCAATATACCCCCTTATTTATCCCATTGAATTTGTTAGAATTAATCATCTATGGTCGTCACCAAAAATAATAATCTGGTATAAGTAGACGATCAAAATAAGTTGTTAACTGTATTTGGTTAGCGTCATTGATTTCTGATTCAAGAGGTTATGGGTGAAGTTTTCCAATTTTCTAAGTCTGTTGCAGACTATAGTAATTATAGTTCTAGT
>CAXMRK010000058.1:0-4461 GCA_964195815.1 uncultured Acidimicrobiia bacterium
TATCATCAGTTTAGCTATGGCTGCTACCAAGCATTGTTTCCAGGTCACTTCGGTTGCGGATTTACAAGCAGTACTTGAACGAGCCTTTGCCATTGCTTGCTCAGGGCGACAAGGGCCAGTGCTAGTCGATATCCCTAAAGATGTGCAGCTCGCAAGCGTCCAACTGACAGCCTCAACGGCGGTGGAGGCTGTGCAGATACCAGAGTATTCAAGCGCAGAGATGGAAACCGCAATAGCCCTGCTTGCAGCCGCGGAAAAACCCATACTATATGTGGGTGGTGGGGTTGGGATGGCGGCTGCTGTTGATGAGCTAAGAGATTTTGCCAAAGCTACAGGCATCCCATCCGTGAGTACTTTGAAAGGTATTGGCACTCTTGACCCGGAATCTGATTGCTTCCTTGGGATGCTCGGTATGCATGGCTTAAAGGCGGCAAACCTGGCTGTTCAGGAGTGTGATTTACTGATTGCAGTTGGTGCCCGCTTTGACGATCGAGTGACTGGTAAATTACCCGAATTTGCACCGCATGCAAATGTGATTCATCTGGATATTGATGTTGCAGAAATACATAAGCGCAGGACTGCAAATGCGGCACTTATTGGTGATTTGAAAGTAATGTTGCCAAGATTGAATGTTCCAGTGCAGATTGAAGAGTGGCGCAATTACTGCATAGCTATGAAAACAGAATATGCGTTTGATTATGATTACCCCGGTGATGAAATTTATGCACCTGCAGTGCTGAAGCAATTGAGTGATGTCACACCAAAGACCGCAATCCTGACTACCGATGTGGGTCAGCATCAGATGTGGGCAACCCAGCATATGGTATTTTCCAGACCGGAAAACTTCCTCAGCAGTGGTGCAATTGGGACCATGGGCTTTGGTCTACCCGCAGCTGTAGGTGCACAAATCAGTCGTCCTGATGCTTTGGTTATCGCAGTAACTGGTGATGGCTCGATTATGATGAATATTCAGGAGCTCGCAACCATAAAACGTTATCAAATTCCGGTTAAAATAGTGCTGATAGATAACAGTCGGTTAGGAATGGTGCGCCAGTGGCAAGAGTTGTTCTTTAAACAACGCTACAGCGAGATTGACCTGTCCGATAACCCTGATTTTATAGCACTGGCAGCAGCGTTCGAGATTAAAGGCAGACGGATTAGCAAAAAATCTGAAGTAGACGCGGCTTTAGCGGAAATGTTTAGCCATCAGGGGCCTTATCTATTACAAATCAGTATCGATGAATACTCCAATGTCTGGCCGCTGGTACCGCCCGACACGGCTAATCATAAAATGATTGAGGCAAATTGATGAACCAATATCTACTAGTCATAAAGGCAAGTAATCAGCCCACAGTGATGGAAAGGTTAATGCAGGTGACGCGCTATCGTGGTTTTTCAATCAGTGACCTGCATATGACTTTAGCAAGCAGTGAAGACCTACATATTGAAATGACAGTTTCGAGTGTAAACCCAGTCGAAAATTTGAGCCGACAACTACAGAAATTAGTTGATATTCATTCTATTGAAGTTTCAAGTTCAGCGTTGATGCAAACAATAAATTCATAATAATCAAGACGAGTTAACAGGAAAGAATAATGGCTAAGGTAAACGCAGACTATATTTGGTTCAATGGCGAACTCATCCCCTGGAAAGATGCAACGATTCATGTGATGTCGCATGCATTACATTACGGATCATCCGTTTTTGAAGGTATCCGAGCATACCAGACACATAAAGGTACCTGTGTATTTCGGCTAACTGAGCATATAGAGAGATTGTTCAATTCCGCAAAAATTTACCGGATGAATATCCCTTACACCCAGGAGCAGATGATTCAGGCCTGTAAAGATACGCTAAGGAAAAATGATTTAAGCAGTGCTTATTTACGCCCACTTTCATTTTTAGGTGATATTGGGATGGGTCTGAGACCACCTACTGATACTGTAGCTGACACCATGATCGCCGCTTTCAAATGGGAGGCATATCTGGGCGCAGAGGCCTTTGAAAAGGGCGTTGATGTGGGGGTTTCTTCATGGAATCGGCTGGCCCCAAATACGATGCCAACCAGTGCCAAGGCTGCGGGTAATTATCTATCCTCCCAGTTAATTTCAATGGAAGCACACCGCCATGGTTACACTGAAGGAATCGCCCTTGATGTAGACCATCACGTCAGCGAAGGTGCGGGTCAAAATGTTTTTCTGGTGAATAAGGGTGTGCTTTATACCCCACCTGGTTCGGCTTCAATTTTGTCTGGCTTTACCCGCGATACCGTCATTACTCTGGCAAAAGAAATGGGTTATGAAGTACGTGAAGAAACCATAAACCGCGAAGCTTTATATCTGGCTGATGAGTTCTTTATGACCGGTACGGCTACCGAAGTGGTGCCAGTACATAGTATTGATGGTATAGAAATCGGTAATGGCTCAAGTGGCACTATGACAAATGCGATCCAAAAAGCATTTTTTGGTCTTTTTGATGGCAGCACAGAAGATAAATGGGGATGGCTGGAAGCTGTTGACTAAGCTTTTATCATCTCCTCCTGAATAATACGGATACAAATCAATATGCCAAAGTTACGTTCTGCAACCACAACAGAAGGCCGAAATATGGCAGGAGCCCGCGCTTTATGGCGGGCTACTGGAATGACGGACTCTGACTTCGGTAAGCCGATTATTGCTGTAGTAAATTCGTTTACCCAATTTGTACCGGGTCATGTGCACTTGAAGGATCTTGGCCAGCTCGTAGCAGCGTCGATCGAGAGTCATGGAGGGGTAGCAAAAGAATTTAATACGATTGCTGTTGATGATGGCATTGCCATGGGCCACAGCGGCATGCTTTATAGCCTGCCATCACGTGAATTAATTGCCGACTCGGTTGAATATATGGTGAACGCGCATTGCGCCGATGCCATGGTTTGTATTTCTAATTGCGACAAGATCACTCCCGGAATGTTGATGGCAGCGTTGCGCTTGAATATACCGGTTATATTTGTCTCTGGTGGACCAATGGAAGCCGGGAAAACCAGACTTGCCGGTGAGTTAACCAAGTTAGATTTGGTGGATGCGATGATCAAGGGTGCCGACCCTGAGGTCAGCGATGAAATCAGTGATCAGGTTGAGCGTTCAGCTTGTCCAACTTGTGGTTCCTGTTCGGGCATGTTTACCGCAAATTCAATGAATTGTCTGGTTGAAGCGCTTGGCCTTGCGCTGCCAGGAAATGGTTCCATGCTGGCAACCCATGTGGATAGAAAGCAGTTATTTATTCAGGCCGGGCAACAGATTGTGGAGTTAGCCAATCGCTACTATACAAATGATGATGAAAACGCATTGCCACGTAGTATAGCCAGCAAAGCATCTTTCGAAAACGTCATGACGTTGGATATTGCAATGGGGGGTTCAACCAATACTGTTTTACACTTGCTTGCAGCAGCTCAGGAGGCCGAAGTCGATTTCACCATGGCAGATATTGACCGTCTCTCTCGAAAGGTTCCAAATCTCTGCAAAGTTGCGCCTTCAACACCGTTTTATCATATGGAGGATGTCCATCGTGCTGGTGGAGTAATGGCGATTCTGGGTGAGTTAAAGCGCGCAGGTCTGTTAACTACCCATATGCAAACTGTATTGGGTATTAGCCTGGCCGAGCAAATAGAGCAATACGATGTAATCACCACCAGTGATCAGGCTGTTCTTGAGTTTTACCGTGCAGGTCCAGCAGGGATTCGAACCACTGAGGCGTTTAGCCAGGATTGTCGCTACCCGAGCCTGGATACAGATAGGCAACAGGGTTGTGTTCGAACGCTGGCGGCTGCTTATTCACAGGATGGTGGTCTGGCAATTCTCAGCGGCAATCTGGCCGAATCAGGTTGTATTGTCAAAACTGCGGGTGTCGATGCCGATAACTTAAGCTTTACTGGCACTGCTACTATTTTTGAAAGTCAGGAAGCTGCGGTGGCAGCCATTTTGGCTGGAGATGTCCACGCCGGTGAGGTCGTGGTGATCCGATATGAGGGGCCGAAAGGTGGCCCCGGAATGCAGGAAATGCTGTATCCAACAACTTATCTTAAGAGCATGGGTCTAGGTAAAAAATGTGCACTGATAACAGATGGACGCTTCTCTGGCGGGACTTCTGGGTTATCAATTGGACATGTTTCACCGGAAGCTGCTGCAGGTGGGGTGATTGCATTGGTTGAGCAAGGAGATCAAATTGAAATTGATATTCCTGCTCGGCGTATTCATTTAGCCATTTCTGCGGATGAATTGACAAAAAGGCGAGAACTTATGTCTGCTAAGGGCAAACTTGCATGGTGCCCAGAAAATAGATCTCGTGAAGTGAGCACGGCATTGAAAGTTTATGCCATGTTAGCAACCAGCGCCGATAAAGGCGCGGTCAGGAATAAAGATTTATTGGAGTGATATGCAGCACATACTGACGGTGCGTTACGCTGCGCTAACAGCACCCTAC
>CAXMRK010000059.1:0-10993 GCA_964195815.1 uncultured Acidimicrobiia bacterium
GCTTTAACATCGGACTCTGGTGCATACATAAAGGCCATGGACCAATCACGATCGTTTTTCAGTGCTTTGGTAAAACCGAAAGTGAAGTGATGTTCAATCGTTCCTGGAGCCAGAATGTTGAATGCGATATCCGCACCATCAATGGGTTGGTCAGAGTAGCTATAACCAGCACGGTAAACGGTGTTATTGTCGCCTTCCCATTGGCCACCAAATTTGTAGGTGGTGACATCATTCCAGCCAAAACCACCACCACGTTTGCCACCGAGACAGCTCTCTATATCACCACCAGGGCCAGCAACCGCTGGGCAGTTGAACAGGTTGGCCATTGGGTTACCGATTGAATCAACATCTGAGTAGAAGGTATGTTCAATATCGAAACTGTAACCAACAGTACCAGTTTTATAGCTCAAGCCAGCACGAATAGTTGCCGGGATGTCGAAACCGCCGTTTTCTGCAAACAGGTCGGCATATTCATCAAATTCGGTCATTTTCAGTGTAGTGGTGTAGGAACCAGCCAGACTGACATTGTCATTTACATTGGTATGGAAGCCCAGTTTCAAGCCATAACCATAAGAGTTAGAAGTACCGTTATCAGTTAGATGGGTAGGAAACACTGTGCCGCCGCTGGCATTAAATGTTGTAGTAAAGCCAACAAATGAATTCAAGCCGCGAGCTTCAAATTGTTGTGCAGCCAGCACAATTGCACCACCAAGAGATGTATTTTCACTGACTTGACGGGCATAGCTTAAATCAAAGTATGCTTGCATCAGGTTAATGCTTGTAGGTGCGCCACCACCGTAGACACCAGGGAAGGTTCTAGGGCCAGATGGACCTGGACCGTCTGGATCAAATGTTGCGCTACCACGGTCCCAGGTAGTGTTCATGCCACCGCGACCATAGAAACCGAAACCCCATGTGCTGTCATCATCAATTTTCCAGCTAGCCGCAACTGTGGGAATCACAAAATATTTACGCGCACTATCTTGGTTGTCTGGACCCAGTGTAAATGCACCAAATTGGCCATTTATCTGACTTGGGGTAGTTGAATATTGACGATCGGGCGAGAATAGGGCAACGCTGAAATCAAAAGCATCGCCGATTTCAGTGAGTGAAGCAGGGTTGTTTGCCAATGCAATAGCATCTTCAGGCATGGCCATACCGGCACCAGCCATGGCTTTGTTTTTAGATCCGATACCATGTGAGTTATAGCCATTTGTGGCCATGGCGGCCGGAGCTGCCAAGATGCAGGCCAATGCAATAATTAGTGGTTTTAGTTTCAATTTCATTTTCGTATCTCCAAGCGAAATCCCAAAGGATTTTCCCATTGTGATGTGCTCTTATAATAAGCTGTGGGCACATTATTAAATAAGTGGTTATTTCTCTCTTATCTCTCTCTTTTAAATGCTAATTACTTATATATTAGATTATAACAATATTCTAATATTAGTGTAATTTTCCAGCATTTTACTTGACCTTAGACAAGTTAGATTAGAACAGTATTTCAACCCCATTTACAAGCTTTAATTTGTGCTTATAAAAAATAATTTTTTGCGTTGTATAAGATTGAACTATTCTGCTTCGCAGCTAGCGTCATCACTACAATACATGCTGTATAAAAGGTCAATAATGAGTTCTACTTCCTTGTTGGCAAGAGAGTAATAAATTGATTGTGCCGCACGTCTGTTTTTGACGATGCCCTGGAGCCGCATTTTTGAAAGGTGCTGTGATAGTGGAGATTGAGCAATACCCACCATTTGTGCAATTTCACCCACAGACTTCTCTCCCTCTTTGAGCTGGCAGAGCACCATCAATCGATCTGGATGGCTAAGCGTTTTCATCAGTGTGCAGGCTTCTTCTGCGGCATGATGCATGTCTATGAGATTCTGTGGGTCTGTTGTGATTGATGTGTTCATTATATTTTCTAATATTTTATAATTTTTGATTAAAAATCGAGTTGAGTTGCTATGAAAATATTTCAAACACTCGTATATGAGATAAATTTAATATAACATAACATAACTAAACCAGTATAGGGTAGAGCATCTAATCTGTACTATCGAGCTATATTAACCCATGTAGGAAAGCCAACAAAGGAAAGCTTTTATGCGTCAGCCAAAAGTTGAAGAAACTGATCGATTATTGTCTGCAATCGCCACTTCTGGTGAGAAATTGCCCATCCAGGAGCGACGGGAATTCTTAAAGAATGGATTGTCAATGTTAGGTGGAGCTGCTGCCCTGGCGGCTGGTGGTAATGCCATCGCTGCAAGTACAGCAAAATACGCACCACCAAATGTACCGCCCTGGACCAAATCTCTGGGCGCGGGCGTGATTACAGATCCATATGGCAACCCGTCACCCTTCGAAAAGGATGTGGTGCGGCGTAATGTGCCCTGGTTGACTGCAGACCGTATTGCCTCAATCAGCTTCACCCCACTCGCTGATATTAAGGGCATTATAACGCCCAGTGGTTTGGTCTTTGAGCGTTATCATGCCGGCCGGCCGGAAATCAATCCCGATGAACATCACCTGATGATCCACGGCATGGTAGAGCGGCCAATCATACTGACGATGGATGAATTAATGAAATTCCCATCAACCAGCATGATTCGCTTCCTTGAGTGTCCTGCGAATGGCGGTATGGAATGGCGCGGCGCACAGATGACTAAATTGCAGTTTACCCATGGCATGTTGTCGTGTTGTGAATGGACTGGTGTATTGCTTTCAACTATTCTTGAAGAAGTAGGTGTTAAAAAGGGCGCAAGCTGGATCCTTGCTGAGGGTGCCGATGGCTCACATATGTCGCGTTCCATTCCTATGGAAAAAGCATTGGACGATACCCTTGTAGTTTTTGCTCAAAATGGTGAAGCGCTGCGCCGCGAACAGGGTTATCCGATCCGTTTAATTAACCCGGGCTGGGAAGGCAACACCTGTATCAAGTGGTTACGTCGACTTGAGATTGGTGACTCACCTTATTATCAGCGTGAAGAAACTTCAAAATACACGGATTTAATGCCAGATGGTAAAGCCCGCGAATTTACTTTTGTTCAGGAAGCAAATTCCGTGGTGACATCACCAAGCCCTGAAAAACCCTTGCAAGGTAAAGGTAAATACTGGCTTGAGGGTTTGGCATGGTCAGGCCGCGGTAAGGTCAAGGCAGTGGATGTGTCTTTTGATGGCGGTATTAACTGGCGACAGGCGCGTCTGACAGGTCTGATAGAGCCCCGCGCATTAACTCGCTTTGGTCTGGAATGGGACTGGGATGGTTCTCCAGCATTAATTCAGAGTCGTTGTATTGATGAGAGCGGATACGTTCAGCCAACTTACACACAATTGCGTGCGGTCCGTGGTTCCAGTTCTATTTATCATAAAAACGCTATTCATACCTGGCGTCTGCATGCTGACGGGAGTGTGACCAATGTCCAGATTTCTTAAGATTTATACGTTTAAGAGAATGCTGCTGACAACCCTGTTGGCTGTTTTGCTGAGTGCCAATGTTGCCGCGGGAAACACAAAGGTCGTTGGCCATTATGGCTATGGCAAAGTCGCAACTGCAGAAGAGATTGCCGGTTGGGACATTGATATTCGCCCAGATGGACGTGGCCTGCCAGCAGGTTCGGGTTCGGTAGAAGACGGTGAAATGCTATATGAAGACAAATGTGCATCTTGCCATGGCTCGTTTGGTGAGGGAGTTGGTAAATACCCGGTTTTAGCTGGTGGTGCGGGAACACTAACCGAACCGCGACCAGAAAAAACGGTGGGCAGTTTCTGGGCGCATACATCAACGCTGTTTGACTATATCCGGCGGGCAATGCCGTTTCCGCAACCGGAGTCTTTGAGTGATGCTGAGACCTATGCAATCACGGCTTATGTGTTGTATCTGAATGATTTGGTCGAAGACGATTTTGTGCTCAGCAAAGAAACCTGGGCCGACGTTGCAATTTTGCCCAACAACCCCAATTTTATACCTGACCCTCGGCCGGATACTGATGCCAGCCGTTGCATGAAAGACTGTAAGAAAGAGGTTAAGATTGTATCTGAGCCTACTATTTCTGCAGAAGAAGTTGCAGCTGCTGATGAAACCATTGTTAAAGCTGCCGCGGGTAATCAAAAAGGTGCCGATGTTTATAACGGAGCCTGTGCGGCATGTCATAATCTTGGTGTGGCGGGTGCTCCCCAATTGGGAGAGTCTGCTGTTTGGAAGGCTCGAATAGAACAGGGTGAAACGGTTTTAATTAAGCATGCGCTCGAGGGTTATCAGGGCAATGCGGGTTTGATGCCAGCTAAAGGCGGACGCCCAGACCTCAGTGATGAAGATGTTACGGCAGCGGTTAAATTTATGCTTGCTGAGTCAAAATAAATAATTTTAATAGTATTAAGTTTGTAATCTTAGGAGTTTTAAAATGAAGTTGAATAAAGTAATCATTATTGCCGCTATGGCAATTGCTGCGCCATTGCTGGCTACTGCTGATGAAGGTGCTGATACTTATAATGCGGCTTGTACCGCTTGTCATGGTCCTGGTATTGCCGGCGCCCCAAAAACGGGTGATGCCGCTGCCTGGAAAGATCGTTTAGCACAGGGTGAAGAAACTCTGATTAAGCACGCACTTGCTGGATTTCAGGGTAATACTGGAATGATGCCACCAAAAGGCGGTCGGATGGATCTCTCTGATGAAGCTGTTACTGCAGCCGTGAAATACATGGTCGCAGAAGCGAGCAAGTAATATGCAGACTATCAGGATCTGTAAAGTATTTCTGGCAGTTGTTACTGCAGTCAGCCTTGGGCTAGTAACAAGCTTTGCATTTGCGCAGGATAACAACGCAGAAAGTACGCTTGATCCTGAACTAGCAAAAAGAATCGAGGCCGGTCGCGCGGTCCTCGAGGCTCGCAAGAAAGGCAACTGTCTTTCTTGCCACCTTGTGGTTAATAGTGAGTTACCCGGGAATGCGGGTCCACCGCTGATTGCAATGAAAGCACGCTGGCCAGACAGAGAGGCTCTAAAGTCTCAAATTTTTGACCCGACCTTACGTAACCCCGACTCTATTATGCCCCCCTACGGCCGTCATCGGATGTTGACTGATGCGGAGTTAGAGGTGCTGGTCGATTTTGTTCAATCCTTATAAGCTCATCTGAGTTTTTCCATTATTTTGTGAGGTATTCCATGGAAATTTCATCTACCCGCCGCAGTTTTATCAAAGGTCTCGTGGCTATTGGTGCATTGTTGGCATTGCCGGCAACAGTTCTGGCTGCACTGGTTCGACCAAGTGCTGCATTTGATTCAAAAGAGTTAGATGCATCGATTAAATCATTGTTCGGTGATTTGCCGGTTGAAGCCAGCGACAGAGTTAATCTGAAAGCCCCTGAAATTGCTGAAAATGGCGCCGTTGTACCGATAACAATTAGCACTGATATTGAGGGTGTTGAGTCCATCAGTGTAATTATTGAGAACAACCCCAATCCGCTTTCCGCAAATTTTAACCTCACCGATGCGGTGGAAGCTAAAATTGCAACCCGGGTGAAAATGGGTCAGAGCTCGCCGGTTCGAGCTTTGGTTAAAGCCAACGGAAAAGTTTATTACAGTACCAAAGAAGTCAAAGTAACCATTGGCGGCTGCGGCGGTTAATTCAGGAGATTCGGAAAATGGCAGATAAAAGTGTAAAAATTCGTGGCAAGGTCAAAGATGGTGTTGCCGGTGTGAAAACCCTGATTTCCCATCCAATGGAAACGGGGACTCGGCGGAATGCTGAAACCGGTGAATTGATCCCAGCTCACTATATTGAAGAAGTGGTCTTTTCCCATAATGGCAATGACATCCTCACTGCTTATTGGGGAACCTCGGTTTCTAAAAATCCATACAGTGCTTTCAGTATTAAATCAGCTGCACCTGGCGATACCGTTGCTGTGCGCTGGACAGATAACACAGGTGCTAGCGGCGCAAATGAAATCACATTGAAGTAATTGGGAAATGTCAGCTGATGCCATCGGTTCAGCAACTATTCCAAGGGATAATCTATGAATTTGACTAAGTTAATAGCCTTATTGTTGGTAACAGTTGTTGTCAGCGCTGCTCAAGCTGATCCTGAAGCTGATCGTTTGGCTTTTCGCGAGCTCTATCAACAAAAATTCCCTGCGGTTGATTTAGCGGAATTTAAAGATGGCGTGTATGCCATTGATGAGAAGATGCGTGAGCAGTGGTTGGAAATGGAAGATTTTCCTGCCTATGAAATTGCTATTGATGAAGGTGAAGAGCTATATGAAACGCCCTTTGCAAATGGTAAAACCTATGCAGACTGTTTTGGTGATGACCCTGGCATTAAGCACAATTACCCAATCTTTGATGAGTCAGTGGCTGAGGTTATTACCCTCGAAGTTGCTATCAACAAATGCAGAGAGGATAACGCCGAAAAGCCATTGCCCTGGCTAGTTGGTGAACTGGCGGAGATAAGCGCCTATATGGCTTTCAGCACGCGTGGCAAGAGTTTTGATATCAAGATTGATTCTGCTGCAGCACAGGAGGCGTATGAAAACGGTAAACAGTTCTACTATACCCGCAGGGGGCAAATGAACTTCGAATGCCGTAGTTGCCACCAACAAAATGTGGGGCACATGCTACGTGCGGAAAAAATTAGTCCTTCTTTGGGTCACACCACCCACTGGCCGGTCTACCGTGGGAGTTGGCAGTATGTTGGCAATATCCACAAACGCTTTCAAGAGTGCAATATTCAGGTTCGCGCAGTTCCATTTGAAGCACAAAGTGCGGAATATCGTAATCTGGAGTACTTTCTAACCTACATGAGCAATGGCATGGAGCTTAATGGGCCGGGGAGCAGACGATGAAGAAACTAACACTCTTAGTTCTACTTTCACTGTTGTTGATGGCTTGTGGTAACAGCGAACAAACGGCCAAGCAAACAAATACTGAACCGGCTGAATCAAAAACGCTTACATCAACAGATACCGCTGAGTCGACAGATATTGACGGTCTAATCCAGCAAGCTGAAGATCTATATGCCCAGTCATTAGCTGCCAAGCACGCCTGGACGGTGAATCGGGATCTTCTCAAAGACGCGCAGCGCTTAGCCCAAGACGGTGATATGGATCAGGCCATTGCCAATGCTGAAGAGGCCATTAAATTGGCAAAACTGGCATTAATTCAGGCTGACGCTGAAAAAGATTTATGGCAAAAGCGGGTGCCGCAATAAGTATTTCCCCAGGACAGGTATATCGGTAATAAATATGGATCGTAGAGAGTTTGTTGGCCTTCTAAGTAAGGCGTGGGTAGCTGGCATGCTGCCTGGAGTTTCAAATTGGGCGATGGCAGGCCAGCAGTTGCAGCCACCGATGTATGGCAATACCCGTATCCTGCATTTTACCGACTGCCATGCCCAGTTATTGCCCATCTATTTTCGTGAACCAAATGTTAATCTCGGAATCGGTCCAGCCAAGGGGCGTTTGCCACATGTGGTCGGCAATAACTTGCTCGCCAAAATTCCGGAAATAAAAACACCAAGCATGGCGCATGCCTATACCTATCTCGATTTTACCGGGGCTGCAGAGAAGTTTGGAAAAGTGGGTGGTTTTGCACATTTAAAAACCTTAGTCGATCAGTGTCGAGATGAAGCTGGCGATGGTCGGTCACTACTCATTGATGGTGGTGATACCTGGCAGGGGTCAGGCACCGCATTATGGACCCGCGGTAAAGACATGGTTGAAGCCTGTAACATGCTGGGCGTCGATGTTATGACAGGTCATTGGGAGTTCACCTATCAGGACTCTGAAGTTCTAGAGAATGCCAAATTATTTAAGGGTGAATTTGTAGCCCAGAACATCAAAGCCACTGAAGATGCCTTATTTGAAGGCATTGAAGTTTTTGACGAAGATAGTGGCCACGTATTCAAACCGTACGTGATCAAGGAAATGCAAGGCAAACGAGTTGCAGTGATCGGTCAGGCCTTTCCCTATACACCGATTGCTAATCCACGGCGGTTCATACCCGACTGGACCTTTGGTATTCAGGAAGATGATCTGCAAGCACTGGTTGATGATATTCGCGCAAACCAAAATCCTGATGCAGTATTACTGCTCTCTCATAACGGCATGGATGTGGATCTCAAGCTGGCTTCCAGAGTCAGCGGAATTGATGCGATTATGGGCGGTCATACCCATGATGGAATGCCAGCGCCGATTGTGGTTGAAAACCCGGGTGGGAAAACTTTGGTAACCAATGCCGGTTCAAACGGTAAGTATCTGGCGGTGCTGGATCTGGATCTGGGTGAGGGTAAGGTCAAAGGCTTTAAGTATTCATTATTGCCTGTATTTTCAAATATTATTCCGGCTGATGCGGCTATGGCCGCATATATCGCTAAAGTTCGCCAGCCCTATCTTCCTCAGTTGAACGAAGAACTCGCAACCACAGAACAACTTTTGTATCGCCGGGGTAATTTTAACGGTTCCTTTGATCAGGTTATCTGTGACTCATTAACCAATGTACTCGATGCACAATTTTCATTCTCACCGGGCTTCCGTTGGGGCACCACTGTTCTTCCAGGTGAAAAAATTACCATGGATAGGGTGCTGGACCAAACTTGCATGACTTATCCGGAAACCTATGTCAGAGAAATGCAAGGTGAGCAGATCAAACTAATTCTGGAAGATGTCTGCGATAACCTGTTTAACCAGGATCCATATCGACAGCAGGGTGGTGATATGGTGCGTGTTGGTGGAATGACGTATACCTGTGAACCGAATGGTCCATCCTTGAATCGTATTTCAGAGATCCGAGACCTAAAAGGTAATTTAATTGATGCCAGCAAGTCTTATAAAGTAGCCGGTTGGGCTACTGTTGGTAGTCAATCTCCAGGTCAGCCCATCTGGGATGTTGTCGCCACTTATTTACGTGATAAAAAGACCATTAAGGTAGAAAAGCTGATCGAGCCGAAACTTAAAGGGGTGACAGGCAACCCCGGATTAGCTGACTACCAGGGTGAAATTGTTTAGCTAAACTCTGATCTATTCTTGACCAAGATATTGAGGTGATACAAATGCAACGGATAAGTGCTCTCCTGATTTTAATATTGCTGCTCAGCTTCAGTTCATCAGCACTGGCTCAGGGTGAAGAGGTTTTGAACGAAGACAAACCCTTTGCAAAAACTCATATCATTCTTCAGCTGAGTGATACCGATCCAACAAAACATTCTCTGATTCTTGATATTGCAAATAATCTTATCCGGCACTACGGTGGCGCTGATATGGTAGATATCGAGATTGTAACTTTTGCAGCTGGGATTGACTTGCTACTTGAGGGTAGCCCGCATGAATCACGGATTTCTAGCCTGGTTGATACCGGGGTCAAATTTTATATTTGCTTGAATACTGTGAATACACGTGAGCGCAAAAGCGGCAAACGCCCAGTCCTCAGTAAGTACGCCATCGGTGTTCAGACCGGTGTTGCTTTTATGGTGGATGAAATTCATCGGGGATATACCCACATTCGGCCTTAAAGCCCACCAAATAGTATTTTTCAAGATCGGCATTTCAGGATAGGAATATCCTGCTGTGCTCGTCTACGCCAGGCCTTTTCCCTTTAACTTTCATTTCAAAGCGCTTACATATTCAGCAAACATAATATATTGATGTAAGGGTTTTGAAAGAAAAGTGTTGTATTTCATTTCTTTTTATTGCAGTATCCACTTAACATATCCACATATCTGTATATCCGGATATGTATACATGTTCCATTAATCAATCTGCACACAGAAGTGAAATATTATGAATAAAGTCTGCCCCGTATCGTATCAGCAAGTGAATGAGAGAGTCGCACAATTAAATGCCGTATTGGTCATCCTCACCATGCTGGTTTTTGTGTTCACACCATTTAAGCTGATCATTGTCATTATGGCATTCGACTTTGTTCTTAGAGGTTTTGTTAATCCTGCTTATAGCTTGTTCACTGCGATCAGTAAATCAGTGCTGCGGGTACTGAAAATCAAACCCTTGATGGTTAATGCAGACCCTAAAGTATTTGCAGCTAAAATTGGATTTTTGTTTTCCAGCAGTATTGCGCTGACATTTTATCTTGGATTTCTGCAATTAAGCCTGGTGCTGGGGTCTATTCTGGTATTGTTTGCGGCACTTGAGGCAGTATTCAGATTTTGCCTGGCCTGCAAGATTTATCCCTATGTATACAAGATTAAGATGAGGAAAAACTCAGTTTAGAGAGTCTTAATCGCAGCTTAGCTGTCATCTGAAATGGCTATAGTCAGAAAATTCGGGGTCAATTTTCGGCCCCAATGAGCTGCACAACGATAGGACGTACATGCTGTCTAACATTTTTAAAACTGAATCTGGGAAAATGCGGATTTAGCAGCAAAATAATATTCCATTAGTTGATCTTTAGCAGTTGTTAATTTGTTATTTCCTGCTATCTTACTCGGATGAGTAAATATACAAATTTAGAGAAAAGTTTAACCGAGTCAGAAAGCTATAGTGAATGGCTAGCAACAGCAAAACAACTTGATGTTTTAGAAGGTAAAGACAAGTGGCGGGATGAGTCAGGTTCAGAAGAATATGATTACCGGCTACTGGCATCAAGAATCCGATTATTTCGTAAACTGCGTCGCCAGAATGATTATGAACAGCTGATTTTTCGCCTGCGGGAGGAATTACACGGCAATATCGGTAATATGGCCAATCCGTTGCTATATCAGCATGCCCGTTATGGTACAAAATCCCTCATAAATGATTACCTCGATGAGGTTACAGCTTGCCTGGAGTTCTTAACCGATGATGAAGTAACTATGCCAATTATGCATAAGCGGCGGTTTTTGAAGCGTGCAGCGCGCAGTTTTGGGCGTTCGGCTTTATTACTGAGTGGTGGTGCATCACTGGGGTTATTCCATTTGGGGGTAATCCAGGAACTGCAGGCAGAAGGTATTCTTCCGCGTGTTATTACTGGATCAAGCGCTGGTTCAATTATTGCCGGAATACTGGCTACGC
>CAXMRK010000060.1:0-3615 GCA_964195815.1 uncultured Acidimicrobiia bacterium
TACTAGCGACTAACTGTAGTCTGATTTTGCTCATTCATATGTTGAATCCATTGCTGGGCAGCTTTAGTTGTTTTCTTAAAACGAGTTGCATTACCGAAACTATCTCTTGCCGCTTTAAATTTCTTTGTATTGTATTCCGCCATTCCTTTGAGCAACCAGGCATCTGCAAGTTCCCTATCTTTTATACCGCCTTTTGTGATTGCCCGTTGCATAGCAGTGCCAGCCTCATCCCATTTTTCGGTGTCAGCAAGGAGATAGCCACGGCGCAAATCTATCTTGCCATCCCTGGCTAACTTACCGGCTTTACCATAGGCAACCAGGGCTTTTTCAATCTCTTCAGCCTGATACCAGGTATCGCCAAGCTGGGTCAACAATCTTTCGCTTTCTTCAACTATCCCATTAGCCATAGACTTTTCAAGAATAACAGCGGCTTTGTAGGGAACATCTTGATACTGATTAAGACTAACTAGTTGCATTATATCTGCGCGTTTATCAAGTAATCCATTAGTGTAGGCAAGTGACAACACAGAGAGCCCACGCTTTTCTTGTTTTAACTTCACATAAATTGAAGACAATTGAATCCACAGATTTTTTTGATTAGGCCATCTGGAGATCATAGCTTCCAGGGTCTTGGCTGCTTCGGGAAACTGTTTCAATTCATAGTGAGATGATAACTTCACCTCATACCAACTTTTCTTTGGATCATCAGAACTATTAATAGCATTTTCTATCGCAACTAAAGTATCACGGTAATTTTTATCAGCGATATGAATCTGGGCTTTTAAGACATATGCCAGTGGATTAATTTCAGTTTCAGGCACTGCACAAAACCACATATCCAATCGCTGTAATGCTTCAGCATAGCGTTTGTCCATGTAATATAACTGAGATATCTGGTACATCAGAGAAAAATGCGGTTTATTCGGCAATGCATCTAAATTAACAGCATTTTCAAACTGTTTTAGCGCCTCAGGAAAGCGCTCACGTGCCCATTCAACTTGAGCTAATAACTGATGGGCAATAGCACTGACATACTCATTACCCTTAGTACGTTTGAGCACATCATTTAGTCCAACAGCTGCATCGTTATATTTTTCATCGCCGATGTCTTTATAGATTTTTTCCATTCGGCGGTACTCAATCTCATTGTAGATTCCAGGCTTAACATCCCGATCAATATGACATTCATTTGCAGCAAAAGTGTTGCTACTTAACACTAGCAGCGTGCCGAGGATGAGAATTTTAGTGTAGTTAAGAAAATTCATAATTAGCCTTGAACTTATACAAATTTGACATTTACCTGGATACCCGCCGAATGATTGAATCATCCGTCCAGAGTAAACTCAATCGTCTGTGTGCCCTGACGCTCAACAGCGTTTCCATCAATCACTCTTGGTTTAAACTTCCATTTCAAAATGGCGCGAATCGCTTCGCGATCAAAAACTCGTGGTGGTCTGGAATCAAGGACTTTTGGATTGGTCACTGTACCAACTGCAGTCACGGTAAATTCTATCCTCACCCAGCCTTCAATCCCATTCATTTGTGCCTGACGCGGGTACTGTGGTTGAATCCGCACCAGTGGAATAACATCACCTTCAGCCGTGTGATCAACAGCAGCAAAGTTACCCAGGAACAAGCCGCTTCCACCCACTAGAGGGACGTCTAGATTTGGAATATTTAATTCCAGCGGGGTCGTTTCAACATTTGCCTGATTCACCTGCATTTTAGGAGGCGGCGGTGGTTCTTTAGGTGGTGGCGGTGGTTTCGGTTTTTTGCGTACCTTGGATGCAGCATCCTCAGGAATATCCACCGGACCAAAATGAATACCAGGCAAGTTATCAGAGTTATTCTCACGATCCAAATCGGAAAATACCAAAATCACCATCAAGTAAAACAAGCCAAAGGTTACCGCCGCCGCTACTAGGCCTGAAATGAACATTCTTGGTGCTTTCATATTCAGTTCCTCGGCAATTCAGCTGAGATAGCAATATCATCGATACCCGCTAACTTAACCTGGTCCATTACCTTGGTTACCGTTCCGACCCGGGCCCCTTTATCAGCAATGAGAACGACACTGCCTTTGGGGTTCTCTGAATGCGCGCGCTCAACTGCAGTACGCACGTCACTCATTTTAATTAACCGTTTTGCTATCCATATATCATCATTAGTCCGGATACCGATCAGAATAGTTCCATTTTTTTTCGCCGTGGTTGTTACTGCTTCGGGTTTATTGATGACCGCTCCGGTTTCTTTGGTAAACGAAGTGGTAACAATGAAAAAGATGAGCATAATGAAAACGATATCAAGCATCGGAGTGATGTTGATTTCGGTATCTTCTTCATGAGCATGTCTACGAGCCATGCATTAACCTCTCATATGCTATTTGCAATAACTGCATGTCTAATGGGATTGCAGCAAATCTTCGAGCTGCTCGGACTCTGAAACGGCTTTACGCTCCAGGAAAGTACCAAAATAAACACCTGATAAAGCCGCCACCATTCCTGCCATTGTGGGGATGGTTGCTTTGGAGACACCATCTGCCATTGCCCGAGCATTACTCGAGCCGCTGTAAGTCATTACATCAAAAACACCAACCATTCCTGTAACCGTGCCCAGCAAACCCAGTAGTGGACAGATTGCAATAAGTGCTTTAATCATGCCTACATTCTGTTTCAACTTAATACTGGCATCAGAAATCATTTGATCACGTATGCCCTTTGCAAACCAGGATGTCGTATCTGCTCGGTGATCCCATTGCGACACTACCTGCTTACGATCTGATGGATAGACTTTGTAGAAATACCAGATCCTTTCCAGGATCAGGGTCCACATCAGCAACACTACAAACATGATGGCCCAGAGGACATCTCCCCCAAGCTCAATGAACTCTCGAATTGAGTTCAGTATGTTATACAGAACCAGCATCACGTTTCTCAGCTATACGGGCAATAATTCCGGCAGCCTGCTCTTCTAGCACCTGAATCACACCTTTCGCTTTGCTGTGCAAATAGCTATGCAGCAAGGTCAACGGAATCGCAACTACCAGACCAAGCACCGTTGTTACCAACGCTGTCGAAATACCACCTGCCATCATTTTAGGATCGCCGGTACCAAACAAGGTGATCATCTGGAAGGTATGAATCATACCCACAACTGTTCCTAATAAACCTAATAGTGGCGCCACTACATACAACACTTTAATGAATGAAAGTGTTGATTCAATTGGCGCTGTTTCCCGCAGTATTGCTTCATCGAGTTTCAACTCAAGGGTTTCAATATCAGCATTTGGGCTATCTGTATAAATCGACATAACCCTACCTAAAGGATTACTTTGATTAGGTGTATCGCTCTTCATCTGCGCACGCAACTTGGCTGATGTTGCAGATAATGATAAGAACTTCCACAAGGCCAATAAGAGACCAAAAATACCGACTGATACAATTACCCAACCAACAGGCCCGCCATCTTCTTTAACCCGTTCCCATGGGCTCTTCGATTTCACAACCTGAGTCAAAATTACACCACGGGTAAAATCAACTGGCATCGCCTCAGTACCAGAAGCAGCATTTTCCACGTTGCTCGCCATTGACTGATATCGCGCTGCAGGCTGCCGAC
>CAXMRK010000061.1:0-3385 GCA_964195815.1 uncultured Acidimicrobiia bacterium
AACGCATTACCAAATTCTGGGAATCGATCCCGGATGAGCATTTACAAAAATTAAGTATTGACCAATTGATCTGGGCCAGCAAACAACTCTGGGCTGCCAAAACTACAAAACCTGTTGTTTCTATAAGGGCTATGGCCGATAAAGGTTACTCAGAGGTTATGGTCTATTGCCAGGATTACCAGGGTCTATTTGCCTCTGTTATTCAGGTGTTTGGTCAAATGCGCTTAAACATTCTAAATGCCAGAGTCATCACAACATCCAATGACTATGCTTTTGATTTATTTCAGATCAGTAATAACCAGAACGAATCTCTATCTGATCGTGACGCAGCCAGACTTATAACTTATATAATCAAGCGTCTGAAAACACGCAACTGGAAAGCACAACAAAAACAGAAACAGCCCAGTAAATTCCGCTATTTTGACGACCAACCAGAAGTCTATTTTGAAGAACTGAAAGATCAGGCTTTCACCCGACTGGAACTCGGCTGTTTGGATCAACCCGGGTTACTGGCGCAATTGTCAGCCTTATTCACAGAACAAGACCTAATGCTGGAAGATGCACGAATTGCTACCTTTGGACACCGGGTAGAAGATGCATTTTTGCTTAGGAATGTGGATAATCAACCGTTAACAAAAGAACAACAAGTCACTTTAAAGAAGGCGATCACCCAACTCCTTGCAGAATGGGAATAATTGAGTACAGCAAAACTATGCAAATGATTGAAGAGCAAATCGAGCAGGCCTGGCAACAGCGGGCGGAAATTACTCCAGCTAATGCCTCAAACAGCCTGAAAGATGCCATTGAGCATTGCCTGAGTGGGCTAGAAGATGGCTCGCTGCGGGTTGCCGAACCCACCGACAGTGGTTGGCAAGTTAACCAATGGCTTAAGAAAGCTGTACTGTTATATTTTCGAACCTCAGAAAACCAGATCATAAAGGGTGGCCATAGTCACTATTTCGATAAAGTTCCACTCCGTTGGGCCGCTGAAGACGGTGGTGGTATCGAAACCTCTGGTGCACGGGTTGTACCAACAGCAACCGTTAGACGTGGTGCCTTCATTGGGCATGACAGCGTGTTAATGCCAAGCTATGTCAATATTGGTGCTTATGTCGGTGCGAATACCATGGTTGATACCTGGGTAACTGTGGGTTCCTGTGCGCAGATCGGTGCCAATGTACATTTATCCGGGGGTGTCGGCATCGGTGGTGTTTTAGAGCCATTGCAGGCAAATCCTACTATTATTGAAGATGATTGTTTTATTGGTGCACGTTCAGAGGTTGTTGAAGGGGTAATTGTCGAGCGTGGTTCGGTGCTGTCTATGGGTGTGTTTATTAGTCAAAGCACTCGCATTTACAATCGCATGAGTGGTGAAATTAGCTATGGTAAAGTACCTGCAGGCTCAGTTGTTGTGCCCGGATCCTTACCCGCAAAAGATGGTACACACAGTCTATATGCTGCCATTATTGTGAAACAAGTCGATGAAAAAACACGGGCGAAAACTTCTGTGAATGAATTGTTGCGATCGGTTGAGCGTGAGCAGGGATGAAGATGAAATAGTTGGTCTTGCTGGATCAGCTAAAAAGCAGACGTGCATAAGCAAGCGAGAGAAATATTTCGACAGCCACACTAATAAAAATTCCAGCGCCGACACGCTGTTTTAGAAATTCTGAAATACCTAAAACCGCCAGCAATCCATTTGCAAGCATACCGGTATAACTCAACAAACTGATCAATTCACCTGATGGCGTTGCTCTGGCTAAGAAAAAAAGCAATGCAACAACCAGATAGAGCACACCAATGCGGCGACCAATAACAAGTGAAATCTGATTGGCTTCACTGCCCCAGCGCTTGACCATTAGACGGCCTGCAAATAGCCAACCCATTGCCAGCAAAAATGCTGCAATGGCGGTAATTAGGGCTAGCCATTGAAAACTCACAATAAGGTCCTATACGTCTTTTTCCAGGCGTTCGACAATATCCACAACTGTGTCATCACTGACCTCCAAAAGACCGGCATCATCCAGTACAGCAACTGGTAGTTCTTTCTTGACCCGTACACCCAATTCTTGAAACTTACCAATAGTTGTAGTCAAGCTGCCCTGTCCTTTCAGGCTTATCTGGACTTGTTCACAAGTTTTTCTGGCAGCACCCAATTGCTGGTCCAGTTTATCCACCCGTTCAACAACAATGCGTAATTTATCGTAGACCTTTGAGGCCTGTTCGGCTAATTGGCGAGCGCTTTTATTTTGTCTTTCTATCGACCATAGGCTGGAAATAGTCTTCAGAGTCGCCAACAAGGTAGACGTTGTAACCACAATAATGCGTTTTTCAAATGCCTGATTATAAAGCTCAGGCCGCGCCTGGAAAGCAGTAAGAAAAGCTGGCTCAATTGGCATAAACATCAACACAAGATCTGGAGAATTCATGCCTTTTAAGCTCGGATACGCTTTGTCACTAAGACTGCGGATATGGTTTTCAACGGCTTTTATATGCGCATTCAGAGCCTGAGCTCTTTCTGTGTCATCATCTGCAGCCACATAGCGGTTAAAATCGACCAATGATACTTTGCTGTCGATAATGACATGTTTACTATCAGGCAAGTTAACAATAAAATCTGGTCGCAAATTATTGTTTTCATCGTCCTTGAAGTTAGCCTCGCGCTGGTACTCCTGACCTTTGACCAATCCAGATCGGTCTAAAATCATTTCAACCTGGATTTCACCCCAGTTACCCTGCATTTTTTTATCACCTTTCAGGGCTTTTGTGAGCTGAGCGGCTTCTTCTGTAATTTGTAGATTCAGGTCACGTAGACTTTCCAGTTGGGTCTTCAAACTAGCTTGTTCACGAGTCTGTTCAGTATGGACTTCATCGACCCGCTTTCTGAAATCAGCTAACTGCGATTTAAATGGACTCAGCATCGCCTCCATTGATTGACTCGACTGCTGCCCAAATTGTTTTTGTTTATCAGTAAAGATTTTATTGGCTAAATTCTCAAAATTTTGCGCTAAACGTTCTTCTGCGGCCTCCAATGTCTGTTTCTGTTGAGCAAATTGCTTTTCTTTTTCAGACAATGTGGCTTTAAGTCCTGCAAAATCAGCTGCCAGGATCTGTAGTGAGGCATCTTTTTCATCAGTTTCATGCTGACTGCTTGTTGCTGCCAATTTTGAGTTACGCAGGTCAGATTCAAGACTGCTGATTCGAATTTGAAACGCATGAGCCTTACGTCCGGCGATAATCCAGCCAAGACTAAATAGAACTGCAACGCTAATCAGTAGCAGCAAAACAAATAGCACAAGGTTCAGGCTGAAATACGTCAGCGCCTGTTGCAGCCAAGTTTCAATCTGTTTCATGGTGTTTTACCTGTTGCCAAAGTTCGTCCTGA
>CAXMRK010000062.1:0-9027 GCA_964195815.1 uncultured Acidimicrobiia bacterium
TGGCCGGACGGATGGGCGGATTTGGCATCATAATTGCGCTCGCCGCGCTAGTCCTTGCTACCCTAACAACAAATTTGGCTGCCAATGTTGTGGCACCGGCCTACGGGTTTTCAAACTTAAGCCCGAGCAAAATTAATTTTAAATTGGGAGGTTACATTACCGCAGGGATAGGAGTTGCTATTTTCCCGTGGAAATTACTGGAAACTTCCGGTGGATACATATTTACCTGGTTAATTGGCTATTCCGCATTGTTGGGACCCATAGCAGGTATTCTTATCGCGGATTATATTTTTTTAAGAAAGTGTAAATTAGATACCGATGCATTGTTTCGCCACGACGGTGAATATGGTGCCAATGGTGGTTGGAACAAAGCCGGTTTGATAGCCTTAGTATTGGGGATATTACCAAATTTACCAGGCTTTCTAAATGTAGCTGGGTTGGTTGAATCGGTACCTGCTATTTTTAATACGATTTATAACTTTGCGTGGTTTGTTGGACTTTTTGTTGCTGGTATCCTGTACTTATTGTTAGCCAAAAAAGGAGATTAAGATGTCGATCCTTATCCGAGGTGGCACGGTAGTGAATGCAGATGCCAGTCAACAAGCAGATGTATACATTGAAAATGGAAAAATACTGGCGCTTGGTGCTGATTTAGACCTGCCGACAGGTTGTGAGGTGCTTGATGCCTCTGGCCAACTGGTTATGCCAGGTGGCATTGATCCGCACACTCACATGCAGTTGCCTTTTATGGGCACGGTCGCGTCTGAAGACTTTTTTACCGGCACAGCTGCCGGTTTGGCGGGCGGAAATACAACTATCATAGATTTTGTCATCCCCGATCCACAACAATCCATCATGGAAGCTTATAAAACCTGGCGAGGCTGGTCTGAAAAAGCCTGTGCAGATTACAGTTTCCACGTCGCCATCACCTGGTGGGACGATTCGGTGCGCAAAGATATGGGAACCTTAGTCCGTGAGGAAGGCGTCAATAGCTTCAAACATTTTATGGCATATAAAAATGCCATAATGGCAGAAGACGAAACCCTGTATAACAGCTTCACCAGAGCGCTTGAACTAGGGGCGATAACTACTGTACATGCGGAAAATGGCGAACTCGTATTCCAGCTTCAAAAGAAACTACTGGAAATGGGTATAACCGGCCCTGAGGCGCACCCACTTTCACGTCCGCCTGCAGCAGAAGGCGAAGCAGTCAATCGTGCCATCCGCATGGCTGAAGTTATTGGAGTGCCTCTGTACATAGTGCATGTATCTACCAAAGATGCGTTGGATGAAATTATCCGTGCACGTAATAACGGACAACGGGTGTTTGGAGAAGTACTGGCTGGGCATTTGATGATTGATGAAAGCGTCTATCGTCATCCAGATTTTACCACCGCAGCTGCACATGTAATGTCTCCACCGTTTAGGGAAAAACATCACCAGGAGGCATTGTGGAAAGGGTTACAAGCAGGCAATTTACAAACTACCGCAACCGACCATTGTTGTTTCTGTGCACCACAAAAAGCAGCGGGCAAAGATGATTTTACAAAAATCCCTAATGGCACTGCTGGTGTGGAGGATAGAATGGCTGTGCTATGGACCCATGGGGTCAACACTGGTCGTCTGACGCCGGAAGAATTTGTTGCCGCAACCTCTGCCAACGCCGCAAAAATCTTTAATATATACCCGCGTAAAGGCTGCATTAGAGTGGGGGCCGATGCCGATGTGGTAGTGTGGGATCCGCTGGCGAGTAAGACTATTTCAGCCAGTACCCACCATCAAAATATTGACTTTAATATTTTTGAAGGGATGCAAGTCAAGGGCAAACCCTCGCACACCATTTCCGCTGGTATTTTGAAGTTTGTAGATGGCGATTTACGTGTACAACAGGGTAAAGGAAATTACATCAAGCGCCCTGCATTCGCGCCGATGTTTCATGCATTGGAAAAAATAGCTAAACAAAAAATCCCCTAGGAGCCTGTCGAGTTTGGCCGATCGTATGGAAGGCGGTTTATCCCGGCCTGGTGTTTGGCATTATCTTCCTGAGCACACCTGAGGAGCACATCTTTGTTGGTCTTCGGCTAACTGAGAACACTCTGTTTAAATCGTTTCTGCTTTTTGCTCTCTGGAAAGCAGCATTTTCAAACCTTTTCCAGGCGGTAAATCTTTATGAATAATGGAATAAACAACCTCTGATATCGGCATCTCTACTTTATGTTGACTAGCCTGACGATGCACCTCTTCAGCGGTATTAACACCTTCCACTACCTGGCCAATATCAATCAATGCTTTGTCGGCATTATCACCCCGGCCCAAAGCTAAACCAAAACGACGATTCCTTGATTGATCACCAGTACAAGTGAGCACTAAATCACCCATCCCTGCCAATCCCATTAAGGTTTCTTTTTGTGCACCCATAGCGGCGCCAAGACGCATCATTTCAACTAGACCGCGGGTTACCAGGGCTGCTCGAGCGTTGTCACCCAATCCCATGCCATCAGCAATACCTGTTGCAACGGCGAGCACGTTTTTAACAGCGCCACCAAGCTCTGCACCAATAAGATCGTCAGAGGTATAGGTACGAAACGCCCCATAATGCAGGGCTGCTGCGAAACGCTGATTAAATACCGGGTCGGTTCCCGCTACGGTCACCGCTGTGGGTAAATTATGGGCAACTTCCATTGCAAAGGAAGGCCCGGTTACTAATGCCAGGGGAGTCTCTGTTGGCAACATATCTCTCGCCACTTCATGCAATAAACGTGCACTGCCAGGTTCAAACCCTTTACTAGCCCAGGCTAAACCTTTTGTGACATCCAGATATTTGAGAGATTTTGCCAGCACTGAACCAAAGCCATGACTAGGTGAGGCAATTAAGAGATGGTCAATGCCATCCAATGCGGTTGATAGTTCAGGTGTAGCAAACAGGTTTTCTGGTAAAACGATACCGGGCAAAAATCGCTGATTATGGCCACTTGCCCGGATTTCTTCGATTTGACTACGGTCTCTACCCCAGAGTCTGACCTGATGGCCAGATCTGGCTAACTGGATAGCCAAAGCGGTTCCCCAGGAACCAGCACCGGCAACAGCAAATGTTAGAGACTCGTTAATGACTTATGCTTCTCCTTCGGTCTCAGCTTTGGCTACAGCTTCAGCCTGCAACTGCTGCATACGTTGAGCATACAAGGCATCAAAGTTGATTGGCTGCAATACCAGTGGTGGGAATCCACCATCATTAACTAAACCTGAAATCATGGTGCGCGCATAAGGAAATAATGTGTTCGGACACAAGGTGTTCATAGCCGCATGGTGGCTTTGCTCATTGAAGCCTGAAATCTGGAATATACCAGCCTGAACCACTTCAGCCAGATAAGCTGTTTTTTCACCAACTGTTGCAGTTACAGTAATTGTGAGGCTCACTTCATACAAATCGTCACCCATTTCTTCGACCCGCTGGCCAAGATTGAGTTTGATGTCGGTCTTACCTTCTTCGGTAAAGATAGTTGGAGCATTAGGGACCTCAAAAGACACATCTTTTGTGTATAACTTCTGAACTAAAAACTGGATGTCTTCAGGATTAGGTTGCACATCTGCTGCAGCTGTAGCTGTAGCTGTATCTGTATCCTGGATATTTTCGTCTGCCATGTTGTTCTCTCTCGTATTATAAGAATCTGATTTAGTTCAGATTGGTGTTTTAAATTATGTCACTAAATATTGCGGCCCTGATTAACAGCCGCTTATGATGTTTTTACCGGCATATGGTCGCTCATCCACTGAGACATACCGCCGCGCAACAAAGATACATTCGCGTAGCCCTGTTTAACCAGGCTGGATGCAGCCATTTGAGCTGAGTTCCCAGATTTGCATACCAGTATAATGGGGCGATCTTTCAGTTTTTCAATATCTTTGCCCGGATTTTTTAATTGGGCCAAGGGCAAATGCAAAGCCCCTGTAATATGTGCCTTGCGATAAACATCTGCACTGGATACATCGACAACTGCCGCACTATCATTATTAATCAAAGCAACTGCATCATGGGTTGATACTATGTTGTAGCCCATATTCCGCCGACTAATTTCTGTGTAGATAAGCATTAGTAGCACACCAAAAAAGGCGGCTACCATTAACACATGGTTACCTGCAAACTCAACGAACTGATCCATAAACCGTATCCAATGAAAAAATAAATTATCCGGGTATTATACGCAAATATTGATGACTAAGCGCCCTTCCAGACTATTTATGCGATAATTTCCGGATAGAAAATACATATTTAAGGCTAGTTTTTAGATGGAATCAGCGGCAAATGACAATAACCAGGAAAACTCAGTGATCTCGCGACCTCTTTTGCTATTAATCCTGGATGGTTGGGGCTACCGTGAAGCTGCTGCTGATAATGCCATCAGTTGCGCAAACACCCCCAACTGGGACAAGCTCTGGGCTAACAGCTCACACACACTGTTAAATACCTCAGGGCTTGCTGTTGGTTTGCCTGCAGGCCAAATGGGTAATTCTGAAGTCGGGCATATGAATATCGGTGCCGGGCGAATTGTCTATCAAGACTATACACGGATTGATCAAGCTATCGCTGATGGTGAGTTTGAGAAAAACCCTGCACTCTGCGCAGCTATAGATAAAGCTGGCACTAATGCTGTACATATAATGGGTTTACTATCACCTGGCGGTGTACATAGCCATGAAGAGCAATTATTAGCGACTGTGCAACTGGCTCAACAACGAGGTGCTAAAAAAATAGTTGTGCATGCATTTCTCGATGGTCGCGATACCCCTCCCCGAAGTGCCCTGGAATCGATCCAAAAACTTGAACGACACCTCGAGGAAATACCCACAGCTAAAATTAGTAGCATTTGCGGGCGTTACTATGCGATGGATAGAGACCAGCGATGGGATCGGGTTCAACGTGCCTGGGATATGCTGGTGTTGGCAAACGCACCTTTTCATTATGACAATGCAGCAGATGCGCTACTTGCAGCATATGACCGCGAGGAGAATGACGAATTTGTACAACCCAGTTTGATTGGCGATAACTCTGCCATTGCTTCTGGTGACAGTGTCATTTTTATCAACTTTCGCGCAGACCGTGCGCGGCAACTCTCTCAGGCCTTTGTGCAGACTGATTTTGCCGCTTTTACCCGCGAGCCACCTGAACTGGCCAGCTTTGTCAGTATGACAGAGTACCTTGAAGGTCTGCCCACGGATATTGCTTTCCAACCGTTAGCGCTAACCAAGGTTTTTGGTGAACTACTGGAAACCCATGGGCTACGTCAGCTACGTGCAGCAGAAACAGAAAAATATGCACACGTTACCTTTTTCTTTAATGGTGGCCGGGAAACCCCGTTTACGGGTGAAGATCGAAAGCTGATTCCCTCACCAAAAGTTGCCACTTACGATTTGCTCCCGGAAATGAATGCCCCTCTGCTGCAAAAAGCTTTACTCGAGGCAATCCAGGCTGACAGCTATGATGTCATCATCTCAAATGTAGCTAATCCCGACATGGTAGGTCACAGCGGCAAACTGGACGCAGCCATAAAAGCCGTAGAGGCTGTTGATGTAGTGCTGGGTGAGATTTCTGCTGCCATAAAGACCGCGAATGGTGTATTGCTGATCACTGCCGACCATGGCAATGTTGAGCAAATGACAGACCATAGCAATGGTCAGGCACATACAGCTCACACCACAAATCCAGTACCTTTTTTGTATGCTGGTTATCAGCAGAAAATGCGGGATAACGGCAGTTTGCGCGATATCGCACCTACCATGCTCAAATTATTGGGACTTGAGATTCCAACTGAAATGAGCGGTCACGACCTTTTAGATGTTGATGCTTAAAGCAGTAGATTTATCCGCTTTTCGATTACTGCTGCAACTGCTATTTGTCACAGTGTTGCTGGGACTGGGCTTAAAACTAAGCGCTGCTGAAACCGAAAAACAACAGAAAACCAGAGTGCAAATTGAACAGCTTGCTACACAAATTCAAGCGCTGCAAAAAGATCTCGAAGATGCCCGCGATCAATTTGGAGAACAACAGCAAGCACTTAAACAGACAGATCTTGAGATTCAGTCCAACCATCTGGACTTACGTCGTCTTCAACAGCAGGCTAAAGAACAGCAACTGGAGATAACACAGCTTGAGAAAGACCAGCAGACGATTCTTTCTGAACTGGGTTTAGAAAAACACCAATTAGCAGAACAATTGCGCCAGGCATGGCTACTAGGGCGCGGCAATCAACTCAAACTACTGCTCAACCAGGATAACTTGTCTCAGGGCAATAGGATGTTGACCTATTACCGTTATTTTAATCAGTCACGATTAACCCAAATTGAAAAATTTGACCAGCAACTTGCTGAACTGGAACAGAACTACCGACAAATCCAGGCAGCAATTGAGGTCCTGGAGTTGCTCCAGACAGATGCACAAACCAGCCTGCAATTGCTGCAACAAAACCGCGATTTCCGTCAATCATCAATTAGGGAACTTGATCGTCTAATTGTTGCCAAATCAAGCAGACTGTCTGAGTTGGAGCAAGATCGAAAAGATCTCGAAACGCTACTTGTCAAACTGCAGGATTTACTCGGTGATATTCCCGATGATTTGGGTGTTGAGCGCTCGCTACAGGCAATGAAAGGCAAGCTACCCGAACCTATCAAAGGCCGGATTCGTTATCGCTATGGCGACCCTCGCTCTGGTGCTTTGAAATGGAAAGGCTGGTTTTATGAAACTACGATTGGTACAGATGTTCGCAGCATTGCCAAAGGCCGGATCGCATATGCAGATTGGTTACGTGGTTATGGGCTACTCATCATTATTGATCATGGTGATGGCTTTATGAGCTTGTACAGCAATAATGAAAGTCTGTTTAAAGCCGTTGGTGGCTGGGTTGAAGCCAATGAAACCATTGCCCAAAGTGGACCTGCAGTAAACAATTCATTTGACGGTCTGTACTTTGAATTACGCCATGCCGGTAAAGCGCTCAATCCGAGTTCCTGGCTTAAGAAACGCTGAAAAATTAAGGAAAACCATGCTCTCAATCTCATCCAAATTTTACCTGCAAATGGTGTTAGCTGTAATGCTATACCCATTACAGGCTTCTGCAGCTGCAAGCACGCAAAACAGCTCTCCGAATCTACAGGATCTGAGGGCTTTTACCGAAGTGTATATTCAAATACGTGATCAATACTATGGCAGCGTGAATCAGGACAAAATTTTTCAACATGCCATCAGCGGTATGCTCGCCGATATCGATCCACACTCAAGTTATTTAAGCAAAGACCAATACCAACATCTGACTGAATTATCAGAAGGCCACTACGCCGGTATCGGTGTAGAAATTTCCAGTGCAAACGAGCGGCTTGAAATCATTCAACTCATTGATGGGGCCCCGGCTGATCTCGCAGGCGTTAAGGTGGGAGATTTTATTACTGCTGTGAATGGTGTTCCAGTGAAGGGTCGGTTAATTAGTGATTCGCTGGAACAATTGCGCGGCGAACCAGGCTCAACAGTTGAACTCGATATTCTGCGCAAAGTAAAAAAATCGAAAAAACTCAAAACTCACAGACTGAGTATTGAGCGCAGCACCATACAATACAGTGATTTAAGCTCACGCCGTCTTATTGATGATTATCTGCTGGTTCGGATTAAGAGCTTCCAACATAATACTGCCAAACAATTGCAAACAGAAATCGAAACCCAGCTTTTACAATCACCGGTTCCCGGTTTGATTCTTGATCTGCGCGATAATCCTGGCGGCGTCTTAACCAGCGGCGTTGCGGTGGCAGATCACTTTATGGATCAAGGTCTGATTGTCAGCACCAAAACCCGTGGCGATGTAGAAGACATGCGTCTTTCTGCCGATTCTGAACAGTTATTAAGCGATATTCCAATGGTGATACTGGTCAACGCCAGCACTGCTTCTGCTGCAGAGATTGTTGCTGGTGCCTTACAAGATACTCATAGAGCAACTATCGTCGGCGAGAAATCATTTGGTAAAGGGTCAGTGCAATCTGTTATTCCCCTAAGTAATGGCGGAGCATTAAAACTAACCACAGCACATTATTTCACCCCTTCAGGCAGGGTTATCCATCAGCAAGGGATTGAACCGGATATTGTTGTTCAGGCCGAAGCAACTACAGCAGATAAAGATCCTATGCTGACAGCTGCACTTGATACACTGAGAAAACTGTAAATCCAAGCATACTATTTACAAGTAGATACCAGTTATGAGTCGGGCTTAATATCTAAGCGAGGAATAAAGCCCTTTACTTGAATTTAGTAGATGGGCACCCCCTTTAAATTGGCTCCCTTTGAGAGCTTATTTTGAAAAATCAGTCCGTAGATATCATCGGCAAGAGCCATAAAAGTGTTGTAGGATGTTTTCTATGAGTTGGCTGTCCAACGGATCGTGGATAACACGGCTTTCGCTGCGCTATAGCCACACCCTTTTTGGCATCCAGTGATGCTAAGCGTTATAAATTTAGGAGAACTTCGTGTCAGGACCAAAACGGATAGCGCTTCTGATTGACTGTGACAATGTCAGCCATAATTCAATAGAAGGTGTATTAGAGGAACTAGCAAAATATGGCATGGTTAATGTGCGTCATGCACATGGGGACTGGAATAATCCATCATTGTCAGGTTGGATAGGCAGATTGCACCCTCATGCAATTAGGCCTATGCAGCAGTTTGCCTACACAAAAGGAAAAAACGCCACAGATTCCGCAATGATTATTGATGCAATGGATTTGCTTTATAGCGAAAGTGTAGATGCATTTGCATTAATGACAAGTGACAGTGATTTTACTCCTCTTGTACTAAGAATACTTGAAAGTGGTTTGCCTGTTTATGGGTTTGGTGAAAAGAAAACTCCACAGCCTTTCGTGGATGCTTGCTCGCCATTTATTTACACAGAGAATCTCGTTGTTGAACCAGAAGAAAAAGTAGATGGTCCCCACGAACCCGCAAGGAATAAGAAAACTAAAACTAGTTTAAGAAATGATACTTCTCTGGTTAGG
>CAXMRK010000063.1:0-20117 GCA_964195815.1 uncultured Acidimicrobiia bacterium
GCCATTTAACTAATGGAAATCTAAGCTATTGAATAGTATTGGTATACTATTTAATCAATGAGAAGTTATGCTGAGCTATTGGTCACGCTTAGTCGCAAACTGACAGAAATTGTCAGTGCGTGTAAAGACATCAGATTATTCGATTCTTGCAGCACCAAATTAAAAGATCTTTTTTAGAGACCCGAGTATGGTGCGACTAAGAGCACGCCCCAGACTCGATCCCATAGTGTTCAGGGTTTTGTCTCTAAATTTCTCCAGTTCAGATTTTCTTCGGCGGGCTTTTGGTTTTTGCCGAGCTCGTTCCAGTTTTATGCGTTCTTTTTCTGCGGTTTCTGCCATCAGCCGTTCTGCATCAGCACGAGTTTTTTCTTCAACCCGTTTACGAAGAATCTCGAAAGCAGATTCACGGTCGGCAGGATTGTTGTATTTGATGCCTAAGCTACTACGTGCGAGTAAATTCGCTCGTTCTTCCTCTGTAGCCGGACCAATGCGCGATTCTGGGGGAACAATCAAGCAGGCATCCACAATGCCAGGAATGCCGCCATCTTCCAGCATTGAAACCAGGCCTTCACCCACTCCAAGGGTTGTAATGATTTCTATAATATTTAATTCAGGATTCGGTCTAAAGGTTGAGGCGGCTGCTTTAACGGCCTTTTGTTCCCTTGGTGTATATGCACGTAGTGCATGTTGTATACGATTACCCAATTGTGACGAAACGGTGTCAGGCACATCCAGTGGATTTTGGGTAATAAAGTAAACACCGACACCTTTAGAGCGAATCAAGCGAACGACCTGAGTGACTTTTTCAAGCAGTGCTTTTGGTGCCGTACTAAAGAGGATATGAGCTTCATCAAAGAAAAACACCAATCTGGGTTTTTCCGGGTCGCCCACTTCCGGCAATTCTTCGAATAACTCTGAAAGTAGCCACAATAGAAAAGTAGAATAAAGTCTGGGGTTGGTAATCAGTTGATCAGCAGAAAGGATATTGACAATACCTTTGCCGCTCAAATCCTGGCGCAGAATATCAGCAAGTTCCAGTGCAGGTTCCCCAAAAAACTGTTCAGCACCTTGTTGCTCTAAAACCAACAGACGCCGTTGAATGGCTCCCACTGAAGCCGCAGTTACCCGACCATATTCAGCTGAAATTTGTTTAGCGTTGTTCGCCAGGTAACGCAATATTTCACGTAAGTCCTTAAAGTCCAGCAGTAGAAGTCCTTCCTCATCGGCCATTTTAAAAGCGACATTCAGTACGCCTTCCTGGGTATCATTGAGTTCCATCATGCTACTCAGCAGGAGAGGGCCCATATCAGATACAGTTGCGCGTATCGGATGCCCTGATTTGCCAAATACATCCCACATAACTACCGGGTAAGCCTGACTTGAGTAGCCTGGAATGCCAATTTTGTCGATTCTTTCCGTGATTTTTCTATGTGGGCCTGCGGCCTGAGAAAGCCCTGATAGATCACCCTTAACATCTGCCATAAACACAGGAACTCCAATTTTAGAGAATCCTTCTGCGAGTATTTGCAGGGTCACGGTTTTACCAGTACCAGTAGCTCCAGTAATTAAACCGTGGCGATTGGCATAGTTGGGCATTAGAAATTTTTGTTCAGCACCCTTACCGACTAATAAATTGCTGATGGATGTCATACTGTTCCCATTATCGATTTTTGATCATATGTATATTACAACAGGCAAAAGCATCAGGGTTAATTACCAAGTTCTTTTTGCGATTTATTGGTAAGTAGCGTATAAGTACTGATCCACCACCAAACAATGAAGACAGAGGGTTTTAAAATGAAAAATTTAACTAAATTAATGTTTATTACTATGCTGGCATTATCGCTTGCCGCTTGCCAGAAAGATGACGCAGATAAAGCTGAAGCCAAAATGGATGATGCTGTTGAGAAAGTAGAAGCAGTTACAGCTGATGCTGTTGATGTCACTAAAGCAGTTGCTGGTGATGTAGCCAATGCTACTGTTGATGTCACTAAAGCAGTTGCTGGTGATGTTGTTGAAGATGCAGTTGATGCGACTAAAGAAGTTGCTGGAGATGCAATGGATGCCGCTGGCGACGCAGTTAGCGATGCTGTCGATGCTGCTGTTGGTGACGCTGTTGATGCTGCTGGTGATGCAGTTGAAGAAGTGAAAGAAGGTGCTGAAGATTTGGTTGAAGGCGGCGATAACGGCTAAATTTTTCTCAAGTTTGTAAAACGGCGGCTTTGGCCGCCGTTTTTTTTTCTGAAACACTAAGTCAACTGACTGCAAACTCTTCAGAATGGTATGATTCCCACTTAGAAAAAAGTAATGTTCAGGAACAAAATGACACAAGATTATAATCCCCAACAAATAGAGTTGGAAATTCAACAGCAGTGGACTAAAAACAAGGCATTTGAAGTAAGAGAAGAGGCTGGTAGAGAGAAGTTTTATTGTCTATCCATGCTCCCTTACCCAAGTGGCGCCCTGCATATGGGGCACGTACGCAACTACACAATCGGTGATGTTATCAGCCGCTATCAGCGTATGTTGGGAAAAAATGTATTACAACCGATGGGCTGGGATGCATTCGGATTACCAGCCGAAAATGCGGCACTCAAGCATAAAACAGCTCCGGCAAAGTGGACCTATAAAAATATTGATTCGATGCGTCAGCAGTTGCAGCGTTTAGGCTTTGCTTATGACTGGTCGCGTGAAGTTACAACCTGCAAACCAGATTATTACCGTTGGGAACAACAGATGTTCGTGCGCCTGCTGAAAAAAGGCTTGGTATATCGCAAAAATTCTGTGGTTAACTGGGATCCTGTTGATCAGACAGTGCTGGCCAATGAGCAGGTAATTGATGGTCGCGGTTGGCGTTCTGGTGCGAGCGTAGAAAAGAAAGAAATTCCACAGTGGTTTTTAAAAATAACGGCGTATTCTGAAGAACTGTTAGACGGACTGGATAAGTTGGAGCAATGGCCGGATGCTGTGAAAATCATGCAGCGTAATTGGATAGGTCGTTCCGAAGGTGCTGAATTTAGCATGCCAGTTTGTAACTCTGCTGGGCGCTTGCACACCGACAATGCAGAAATCAGTGTATTTACAACTCGCCCGGATACTTCCTTCGGCATGACATATGCAGTGCTGGCGCCTGAACATCCCTTAGTGATGCAGGTAACTACAGACGACAAGATTCAAGCGGTTACTGATTTTATTCAACGGGCTGCATCGCTGGATGATGCAGAGCGCACGGGTGAAGGCGAAGCTGGAAAAGGTAGCCAACAGACAAAAGAGGGGCAGTTTACCGGGGCCTATGTATTAAACCCGTTTACCCAAAAGCCGGTTCCACTCTACATCGCTAATTATGTACTTATGGGCTATGGCAGCGGCGCTATTATGGCAGTTCCCGGGCAAGACCAGCGAGATTGGGATTTTGCTATTGCCCACAATTTGCCAATTATTCGTACAGTTCAACCCGATGATAAATTTGATGGAGAAGCCTGGACAGCTGACGGCCCAGCAATAAATAGCGATTGGCTCAATGGTCTACCCATTGATGAAGCTAAACAAAGTGCTATTGAATGGTTGGAGAGCCAGTCTCTGGGGCAACGAAAAGTAAACTATCGTCTGCATGACTGGGGCGTCTCGCGACAAAGGTATTGGGGCTGTCCCATACCTATTATCTATTGTCCGCAATGTGGTGCTGTTCCCGTACCGGAAGATCAATTACCTGTGAGGTTGCCTGAGGATGTTGAGTTTATGGGGGTTCAATCGCCCATCAAGGAAGACCCAGAATGGCGTAAAACAACCTGTCCGAAATGTGGCGAACCGGCTGATCGGGAGACAGACACTTTTGACACCTTTATGGAATCGTCCTGGTATTACGCACGTTATTGTTCACCCAATGCTGATGACCAACTGGATGAACGGGCAAATTACTGGTTACCAGTAGATCAATATATTGGTGGTATTGAACATGCCATCATGCACTTACTGTATTTTCGTTTTTATCATAAGTTGCTGCGCGATGCGGGTTATGTGAAAACTGATGAGCCAGCGACCCGTCTGCTCTGTCAGGGTATGGTGGTTGCAGATACTTTTTATCGAGAAAATGATGATGGTGGGCGTGAATGGTTTAATCCTGCTGAGGTTACTATCGAAAAAGACTCAAAAGGTAAGATTATTGGTGCAAAATTAAATTCAGATGGCCAGGCAGTAATCGTTGGTGCTGTCGAAAAAATGTCGAAGTCAAAGAATAATGGTGTCGATCCGCAATCGATGATAGATCGCTTTGGTGCCGATACCGTACGCCTGTTTTCAGTCTTTGCCTCCCCACCTGATCAGTCGCTGGAGTGGTTGGAAAGCGGGGTTGAAGGTGCAAGCCGGTTCTTACGCAGAGTTTGGAATTTAGTCCAGCAGCAGCTGGAAACAGAGGAAATAGCGCTGCAATTTGATTTTACTGGTGTTGAGTTGAATGTTGATCAAAAAGCATTACGACTTATTACCCACAAAACAATTAATAAAGTTGGCGATGACCTTGGTCGCAGACAGACAATCAATACCGCCATCGCAGCTTGTATGGAAATGACTAATGAAATCCAGCGTTTTAAGGCTGAGGATGATCTATCCAGACAAGTTAGGCATGAAGCAATTATTGCTCTGGTACAGTTGCTGTCACCAATTAGCCCACACATTTGTCAGCAGTTATGGCGACAATTGGGTTTTGACAATGACTTACATAATCAGAGCTGGCCACTAGCTGATGAAAAAGCGCTGGTGCAGGATGAAATTACAGTTGTCGTTCAAGTCAATGGTAAAGTTCGTTCGCGTCTGTCAGTAGCAGCTGAAATTGATGCTGAGGCGATTAAAGCGTTGGCGCTTGCAGATGAAAACGTTCTGCGCTTTACAAGTGATAAGCAAGTTCGCAAGGTAATTTATGTACCCGGTAGGCTGGTCAATATTGTGGCGAATTAAATGAAGATACTAATGCTTGATTTCAGAAATCTATTTTTTTTATTGCTGCTAAGCGTGATGCTAAGTGCCTGCGGGTTTCAACTGCGTGGTGATTATCAACTGGTAGACCGCCTGGGTAAAACTGAATTACGCTTTACTGATGAGTATTCCGACTTTAGCCGGAAACTGAAACGAACTCTTCAGCGGGCCGGTGTTGAGCTGATTGATTCTGGTAGTCCTGACAGTATTATCGTAGTCTCGAAATCTGATTTTTCAAGAGAAGTTCTGAGCATTGGGAATGATGCCAGAGTGCGTGAGTTTCGGTTGAATCTTGAGATGGAATTTAGTGTACTTGAGGGTGCGGACAACGAAACCTCGGAAGATACCGTGATCCGCCTCAAGCCGCAGTTGTTAAAACAACAAAGAGATGTTCGCTTTGATGCTGGCCGGGTACTTGCTACTTCCCGTGAAGCTGAATTTTTACAGGAAGATATGAGTAATGCTCTAGTACGACAATTTATGCAGCGTCTGAGTCAGCTGGACTTACTTGAGAAGCTTTGATCAAGCAATGAGTTTACTCATCACAATAAAGCGGAGAGTAGCGGCATAATGCAGATCAAAATTGATCAGCTTCAGAGTCACCTTGGGCAAAAATTAGCACCGGTCTATCTGGTGGCTGGCGATGAAGAATTACTGGTTCAGGAAGCCGCAGATGCTATCCGTGAACAGGCACGTAAATCTGGTTTTCTGGAACGTGACATTCTCTCGGTAGAGCGTGGTTTTAAGTGGGAAAAGCTCAGTGAATCAAGTGAATCCATGTCTCTGTTTGCACAGCAGAAAATTATCGATTTACGTATCCCTACAGGAAAACCCGGTAGGGACGGTGGCAAAGCCTTAACAGAATGGTGTGCAAAACCCGATGCAGATAATTTACTTCTGGTTAGCTGTTCTAAGTGGGATGCTAGTGCGCGTAAGTCAAAATGGGCACAAACACTGGCTAAAACCGGTGTTTATGTGGAAATCTGGCCAATCAAGCCACATGAGATGCCACGTTGGATAACTCAACGCATGCAGGGACTTGGTCTACAACCGGCTAGTGGTGTAGCCGAGCTTTTAGCTGAAAGGTTAGAGGGTAACCTGCTGGCTGCCGCACAGGAAATTCACAAGCTGTGGCTGCTGAAAGGCTCAAGTCCTATTGCAGTGGATGATATTCGTGCCTGGGTTGTAGATAGTGCACGATATGATGTCTTTCGACTAATCGAATGTGGGTTAACAGGGCAAGGTGGTCAGGCCTGTAGAATTATCAGCTCACTTAAATCGGTAAATGCACCTGCCAACCTCCTGGTTGGGGCTCTGGTTCGTGAGATCAATAGTCTTTATAGTTTGCGACTGGTTATTGATAATGGCCAATCATTAGACACTGCATTTAGTCAGATGCATATTTGGCGTACCCGTCAAGCGCCCATCCAGGCAGCCCTGAGGCGGTTGGATAGCACCGCGATTGCAGAGTTACTGATTCAGTTGCAATTGCTTGATCGTTTATCCAAGGGCCAGATCTATGGTCGTGGTCTGGATGACTTCTGGATTGAGCTTGATCTCTTATTTGTTGTTCTTAGCGGATCTACCGCAAGCTGTGCGGCATGACTCAAACAACTAAGACAAGACCAGCTATAGGCCTTTTTGGGGGAACATTTGACCCTGTACATTTTGGCCATTTACGTGCGGCAGCGGAGGCAAAAGAAAAACTAGGCCTAAAAGATTTTCGCTTGCTTCCAGTAGGTGAACCGGCGCATCGCAGCCAGACTTTTGCGAGTTCAGAACACCGCCTGGCAATGTTGCGTCTGGCGGTTGCAGAACATCCGGATTTGAATGTGGATAATCGAGAAGTGCGGCGTACGGGAGTCTCCTATATGGTCGATACTCTTGCAGAAATTCGTACAGAAGCCGGCTCACAAACCCCAATAATATTAATGGTTGGGCAGGATGCTGCGCATGGACTGACTAGCTGGTATCGTTGGCAGGAACTGTTTGATTATGCCCATTTGGTAGTGATGACCCGACCCGATTCCCCGGATGATTTCTCTTCTGAGTTGGAAACCTTCATCAATAAACGTAGAACAAATGAGGTTGAGGATCTGTACCAGAATCCAGCCGGATTATTGCTAGATCTTGAAGTAACCCAATTAGCCATTTCATCTACCGCAATTCGGGGGCATGTTGCCGCAGGACGCTCGCCGAGGTTTTTATTACCAGATAGAATCCTGGGTTATATCGGTTTCCATTATTTATACCGGCGAAGTAATAAATAAGCTCAATTAGTTCACTGAAATGTGGTGTCACCGTGTGCGGCGAGACTTTAAATGTTCAGCGTTTTGATGATCTATATCAGCGTTACCGCTAGTGATATAGCTATTATGGTGCTTTCTGATTAACCGTTAGCAACGGGTGACCCTGGTGCTTAACCCAGCTACTGAAGTAACTTATGCAACAATTTATCTCGCCTGCAAGAATCCAATTCAAGAGTGTTTCAAATTCTCATTCAGCTGTTCTGAGCTGGCTGATATTTTGCTTGTTTGCACTGTTCCTGAGTAGCCAGGCATATGCTGAAAATCAGCCTGTTGGAAACCCGGTAATGCAGGCATTTAAGTTACATAGCGCACCAACTTTGGATGGTAATATCCTTGAAGATTCAGCTTGGCAAGGGGTGATTCCTGCCAGCAATTTCTGGCAGGTTCAGCCGGATGAGGGTACACCTGCGACACAGCGGACCGAAGTGTTTATCGGTTTTCTTGATGATTCTCTGTATATCGGTGTGGTGGCCTATGACGATAACCCAGACGGCATTATTGTCAGTGACAGCCGGCGTGACTCTAGCTTAGGTGATGGCGATAGTTTTCGGGTAATTCTCGATGGTCAACAAGATAAACAAAATGGCTATATATTTGGCACCAATCCCGCTGGCTTAGAATATGATGCCCAGGTTGTAAAAGAGGGTGAAGATGGTGGCTTTAATCTGAATTGGGATGCCAGTTGGAGTGTTCAGGCCAGAATTAGTGAGATTGGCTGGAGTGCGGAAATGAGAATTCCATTCAAGTCATTGCGCTATGGGAATGCTGAGAAACAGACGTGGGGAATCAATTTTCAAAGAAATATCCGACGTAATAATGAAGTCGCATATTGGGCGCCACTATCGCGCCAGCGGGATCTCAGTCGCTTATCAGAAGCGGGTAGCGTGGAAGGTATTATTCCACCAGAACAGCGTAATCTTAAATTGACCCCTTATGTACTGGCAAAAGCAAGACGTGGTGGCGAACTTCATGGAACCGAGACGGATCAGGAAGTTGGCTTCGATCTTAAGTATTCAGTTACTCCAAGTCTAACCCTCGATGCTACCTACAATACGGATTTCGCCCAGGTTGAAGCCGATGATCAACAGGTTAATCTGGATCGATTTAATCTATTTTTTCCTGAGAAACGCCCGTTTTTCCTTGAGAATGCCGGACAATTTACTGTTGGCAATAGCGAGGAAGTCGAATTATTTTTCAGTCGTCGTATTGGTATTGGTGCGGCTGGGCAACTTATCCCAATAGAAGGCGGTTTGCGACTATCTGGGAAAGTGGGTAGTAATACCAATGTGGGTCTCCTGTATATGGGCTCAGAAGATGTTGATGGTATTGCTGCAGGCAATCAATTTACGGTAGCTCGGGTGAATCAGGAGCTGGGTAACAGGTCTTCAATTGGGGCAATTTATGTTGATAGAAATGGGGATGGTTCACATTTGCTTTCTGCAGCAGCCGACCGCAATAGAACCTATGGTATAGATGGGCGTCTGGGCATTGGTGAAAACACAATGCTCGAAGCATGGGCCGCGAAAACGGATACCCCTGGTCTAAATGGTGATGATCATGCATATTCTCTACAGGGCAGTTACGATTCGGTTAAGTGGTCGAACGGCTTTGGATATACTGAAGTAGGTGAAAATTTCAATCCAGAAGTGGGTTTTCTATCTCGTTCTGCATATAAGAAAATATCAGCTTATAGTTTGAGAAGAATTCGGCCTGATGATTTTTTTGGCATGCTTGAAATCAGACCGCATGTCAGTTATCGGGGATATTGGGATTTTGATGGTTTTCAGGAAACCGGTTATTTACATAATGATGTCCATTGGGAATGGAAAAACGGATATGAAATTCATACCGGGGTAAATTTTACTCGGGCTGGCATAAAAGAACCTTTTGAGATTGTCGAGGGTGTAACTGTTCTTTCCGGTACCTATGATCACACCGAAACCCAATTGGTTTTTTTAACCAATAGTGGCGCGCCATTATCCTTTCAATTGTCGACAACATTTGGCGGACGCTTTGGTGGTGATCGTGTCGTTGTCTCACCAAGTGTTGAATATCGCATTGGGAATAAATTTAGTTCCAGCCTATCCCTGAACTACAACGATTTTGATCTTCCTAATGGGGATTTTTCAGTAATGCTCAGCCAGCTTCGGCTTGCCTATTCATTCTCTCCTAAAATATTGTTGCAGGCCCTGGTTCAATACAACGATCACAGTGAAATTTTTGGAACTAACCTTCGTTTTTCATGGCTGCGTTCAGCAAATACGGGCTTGTATCTGGTCTATAACGAAATCGATGAGCGCATCAATGGCGCCCCACCGAAGGGCAAAGAGTTAATACTAAAATATAGCTATATCTTTGATTTGTAGTAGATTTCAGGAATTGGTTTGTTTGGGTTTTGGAATAAGCTCTTGGGCACGGTATTTTCCACGTCTACTCAGAAATGGTTTTTCTATCCAACGATAAGTAAGCGCTGATATTAACAGAGTCAGTGGCAAAGCAATGAGTATGGTATTGGCCAGAGCATTCCACATGGGTGCACTGCTAATAGTTAAGAACCACTGCCGTGAAATCAATTCATTAATAATTAGATAATGAATCAGGTAGAGTGAATAACTGATAGTACCGATTGCCGCCAGGCTTTTCGAAAAGATTTCTGGTATATGTTTGGCGGCTGAGCAGTAACTAATAATGAGCAGACCCCAGATCATGGCTTCCCATGTGGGCCAGATAAATTTCCAGCCACCATGTGAAATCCAACCGCCAAGTTGATTATAAACAGTAAGACTCACTGCCAGTGTTAGCAGTGAAACCAGCATCATCAAATCCCATTTCCGGGATGGTTGAAATCGGGTTTTATAATAAACAGCTACCAGCATACCTATTAGAAATTGGTCTAGCCGTCCCCAAATTGTCATATAAGCAAGAAGTTGTAAGTCCTGTCCTTGTACAAGCAGACTCAAACGAAGTAAGACCATGAGCGATATAAGAAGGAACAGCAGTGTAACTCCGTAACGATTGAGCAGCCATAGAAACAAAGGGAACAGCAGATAAAACTGCCATTCAATAGCGATTGCCCAGAACATTGCAGAAAACGCCCCTAGGCTCAGAGCACCTGGGTAGTTGCCCAAAAAGAACAGGCTTCTGAATAATCCCTCCAGGTTGAATTGTTGTGGATAAATGAGGATTCCAAGAACTAGCATGAACAGGAATAAGGGGTAGGTGCGTAAAAAGCGGTTACGGATGAAGCCAGGGTATGAAATTTTATGTCGGTAACAACCAAGGGTGAAAATAAACCCGCTGAGGACCATAAAAAAAGCAACTGCGGTATGTCCCTCAAGCAGAAAGGCTTTTATTGGATTTGCAGTCTGTGGCCATTCACTAAAACTGAAAGGACTATTAAAACGAAATTTCCAGGCATAAAGATGTAGCCCATGATAAAAAATAATCAATAGAGCAGCGTATGCCCTGAGGTGATCTATTTCCGGCAAATATTTGATATTGCTACTACGCATTTATTTTTTTATTTATTCATTGGTAATTGCGCTTAGGATAGCCTGATTTAGTTGAAAGATCAGAGATTCTGGCATTTTTCTGACTATTTAGCCTGCAAGAATACTTTGAGCTGAGCTGGCTGTATAATTCTCCTGCATAAGTCACAGTTGATTATAAGTGACCCTTTTCAGGAATAGCATGTCTGATACTGCAAATCCCAAGACTGACATTCAGGTTCTCAAATTCGGTGGTACTTCGGTCGCCGGTCTTGAACAGTGGCAGTTTATAGCAGACCTTTGTCAACAACGATTAGCCGATGGCAAGCGGTTGCTGCTGGTTTGTTCAGCCATTGCCGGTTGTACTGATATGTTGGAATCTCTGGTGACTGCCCAGCAGAAATCAGATACCGTATCGATAGCTAATGTATTGACTCAATTAAGACTCAAACACCAGCAATTGGCAGCGCAGCTTAAAATTGATTTTGCGACCTTACTGGATGAGACATTTGTGCGTTTGCAAGGCTGGCTCAATGGGGCTGAAATTTCTGCAGCAAAACATGCACAAATTCTAGCCACGGGTGAATATTTGAGCACCCAGTTGGGACAACGCTGGTTGCTATCTCAAAACCTCCCAGTAAGCTGGCAAGCTGCTACTGAGTTGCTCACCTGTCCACAGCCTGATGCTGCTGATTGGCGTGGATTCTTAGAGGCTGATGCAACTGCTCAGCAGCAGTGCTCGGCAGCATTATTTTCTACACAATCTCCACTGATTATTACCCAGGGTTTTATTGCAGCAAGCTCAGCTGGCAATCTTTGTTTATTGGGGCGTGGGGGTTCCGATGTATCCGCAATATTAATGGCGGCATCTGTGGGAGCATCCAAAGTTGAAATATTTTCGGATGTACCAGGAGTGTTTAGTGCAAATCCTCACTTGTGTGAGCGCGCGCGCTTATTATTAGAGCTTGATTATGCAGAAGCGTTGGAAATTGCGGCATCTGGCGCTGGCGTAATCCATCCGCGCGCTATACGTTGTGCAGAAGATCACGCCTTGTGCATCCAGTTACGGCAGACTGGTTTGCAGGATTCAGCAGGCACCAGTATTCGTGCTCCACGACAGTCTGTGCTTTCCAGGCAAGCGGTAAAGGCCATCAGTATTCGGCAAAATATGCTGGCATTATTATTGGAAAACAGAGATCAGAATCGAAAAGTAGGTTTTCTAGCTGAAGTCTTTGCCATTTTTTCAAATCATGGCCTGGCTATTGAGCAAGTAGCGACATCAGAAACGACCACTACAATTAGTCTCCACCAGCATGAAAACAGACTCAATAAAGTATTGCTTAAGCAGTTAAAAGAGGCACTAAGACCTCTTTGCAAACTAACAGTCTTGCCTCCAGCTACATCCATAACGGTTGTCGGCCGCGGTATTCGTACCCGGCTTGAGACAATACTTGCAGCGATGGGTGAATTTGACCAAAGCCGGCTGTTGATGGCATCGGTCTCTGCTAATGATATTGCCTGTACATTACTAGTCCCGGAAGCTGATTCTCTGGTTTATCTGTTATCCATGCATAAGAGCTTGATTGAATCAGCTGTTACTGAAGGCACAGTTTTTGGCCCCTCCTGGTCTACCTTAAAGTCTGATTCAGCCAGGGTATCTTATGATCCAAGAGATGCTGCAGTTTTTCATTTTAGTCGATGTGAATTCGACCAGGATTCAGGTATTGCTGTTTTGGGGTATCGTTTCGATAATCAGCCTGAATTTGTTGAAACCATCCACTTTAATACTACTAATAAAGCAGGCGCATTTGCTGACGCTAACACCGAAAAAGCATTTGTTAATGCACTACATGTCCTGCATTTAATTGCAGGCATCAGTTATTACAAGGCAGGTATTCCGAGTCGGCTCAATGTTGATACTTTGGCCGATGATGCTGAGCTCAAAAAGTTTTTAACTCACTTGTATAAACATGGCTTAGCCGAGTTCGCTCATCGCAACGAGCTTGATTTATCAGCAAAGCTTAACTTTGAGTTTGCTGGCAGTATGGAACTAAGCCCTCAGTATCTGTCATCAAAACCTGAGCATGACTTGCTTGCCATGGGTGGTGGTAAAGATTCCCTGGTGGCAGCAGAGATGCTTAAATCTCTGGGGCGTACTTTCACAACAGTAGCTGTTGGCTCATCTGAGTTAATTGCAGAGACAGCACATCTGACCGGGTCAGCCTTTATCCGGGTTGCTAGAAAAGTAGCTCCGGAGTTGCATTATATGAATGCGGCGGGGGCGTGGAATGGGCATGTGCCCGTTACCGCTATTAATGCTGCGATTTTAGTTTGCCAGGCATTACTTGCAGGTTTTAATAATGTAATTTTTGCTAATGAGGCATCAGCCAGTTCACCCAATACCCAGACTGTTAATGGTGAGGATGTGAATCATCAGTATAGTAAAGGACTGGATTATGAACAGCGTTTCCAGTCAATACTCAAGAGTAAAGTAGCTAATAATCCAGCGTGCTTTTCACTCTTGCGTCCCTGGCGTGAATTAGCCATTGTCGAGAAATTCAGTCATTACTCGCAGTATTTCAACACCTTTTCGAGTTGTAATCGTAATTTTCATCTACAGGGCTCTCGCATTGCTGGTCGCTGGTGTGGGGATTGTCCAAAATGTCGATTTGCAACATTAATGTTGTCACTCTGGCTGCCTCGTACAGCAGTAGCCGATATTCTTGGTCGGGATATGTTGGCCGATAACGGCCAGACAGAAGGTTTTGCACAGCTCTGTGGGTTTGAGGGTCATAAACCATTTGAGTGTGTTGGCGAGGTTGAAGAATCTTGTGTTGCAGTCCTGGAGCTCAGTCAGCGATCGGATTATATGGACAGTCCTGTCATTATCTCATTGGTCGACTATATACAGCCGATAGCCGCCTCTTTACCATCTCTGGGAAATATGCTGTTGCCGCTGAACAATCACCTGCTACCCGCTGATTTTGCAGGGCTGATTGAGGTTGATAAAAATGAAGCTTGAGCAATTGGCGGGAAAAAAAATCGCCATTCTTGGTGCCGGCCGTGAGGGCCAGGCTGTGCGTGCTGTTCTGGCAGATAAAATTCCTGAGCTAGCAGTTGATGTGATTTGCGAGTCGACCCCAAAAGACAGCGCCTGGATTAACAGCATAATGGGTGATCAGCTTAAAGTATTGAGTTTGGCAGATGCCGAACTTGGAAACTATGAGATACTGATTAAGTCACCAGGTATCAGCCCATATCGAAAAGAAATTCAGCAGGCGCTTGCTGAAGGGACAGTGTTAACATCCGGAACCAATCTCTGGTTTGCTGAGCACGCGACTGCCAAAACTATTTGTATTACCGGTACTAAAGGGAAAAGCACCAGTAGTGCATTGCTCAGCCATTTACTACGATCACAAGGTCAAAAAACCGAACTTGTAGGTAATATCGGCATTCCGCTGATGGAACGTTGGGATACCACAGCTGATCAATGGGTCATCGAAATGTCGAGCTTTCAAGCGGCAGATTTTAATGGTCTAGCTGATATTGCTGTCATAGTTAGTCTATTTGCAGAACATTTAGATTGGCATGGAAATGAAGATCGGTATATCAAGGATAAACTGAATTTACTCGAAAACTCTAAACTTGCTGTAGTGAATGCTGCTGATCAGCATTTATTGGAAGTGACAGCACATCTGCCCAAGCGGGTGTTATTTAACCATCAGCAGGGCTGGTATCAAAATCATGGGGACATATTCTTTGCAGGGGAGCTGGTGCGTAAGTCACAAAACCTACCACTGCGTGGGCATCACAATGCCTCAAACCTTTGTGCAGTGCTTACTGTTATAGACCTGTTAGGAAGGGATGCTCGCAGTAGCTTGCAGGCATTGCCTGATTTTGTTTCCTTACCTCATCGCCTACAGACAATCGGTAATAAAGACGGTGCTGAATGGATCAACGATTCAATTGCAACCACGCCAGCAGCCGTTATTGCTGCGATCGACTCAATGCCTGCTGATAGCGCAGTGATATTGTTAGTGGGTGGGTACGACCGGGGAGTTGATTGGAGTATGTTTATCGATTTTCTGCGTCAGTCTGATCCAAATGCAAGGGGTAAAAAAATGAGTAACCGTCTGCACACCGTCATTGGGCTACCTGATAATGGCAGAAGAATTCTTGAACAAATGCAGCAAGCCAATATCGGTGTTAACGGCAAATATATTCTTTCTGATAGTCTTAAATCAGCAGTAGAAAGTGCGCGGCTTGAAGCTGCAGTAGTGACAGAAAAGCAAACTCAGATATTATTATCTCCCGGTGCGCCTAGTTTTAGTGAGTTTGAAAACTTTGAGCAACGAGGTGAACTGTTTCAGCTATATTCGGGGCTGTAAGGGGATATTGCATTGAAAAACGACAGTGTCGCCCCGATTAATAGCGCTGATCTAAAATTTATTTATCATTTCAACTCAATCAGGAGACAGATATGTCTAATCCCAAGTTAACCATTAAGACCAATAAAGGTGATATCCACCTGAATTTATTCGCCGATAAGGCACCGGTAACTGTTGCTAATTTCGTAAATTTGGCGAATCGTGGTTATTACGATGGCCTGAGTTTTCACCGGGTTATTCCTGATTTTATGGTTCAGGGTGGTTGCCCATTGGGTACCGGTACTGGTGGCCCTGGCTACAATTTTGAAGATGAATGTTGCGCCGACCATCGTCATGATGGCCCAGGTGTATTGTCAATGGCGAATGCAGGACCCGGAACCAATGGCAGCCAGTTTTTTATTACCCACATAGAAACCAGCTGGCTGGATGGCAAGCATACTGTATTTGGTAAAGTGGAAAGCGATGCAGATCAGGCGGTAGTGAATAGTGTTGTCCAGGGTGACAATATTGACTCTATTGAACTGAATGCAGATGCTCTGGCCGTGTTAGATGCACAGGCGGACCGAGTAGCAGAGTGGAATGCTAAACTGAGCTAATTAACCAATTGAGTGTGCTTACCGGTTTCGATTAACCGCGTGAGCACATATATCCAACATAGCCTGTCGGTACTCTGTATCTGGCAGGATAGCCAGAGAACTGGCTGCTTCTAAACTGATTTCCTCGGCCCTGCAGTGCGCAAGGTCGAGGGCATTAGTCTCGTGAATGATTTCCAGAACGCGAGGAAGTTCATCAATATTTCCTTCGCGGATTACCGTATCCAGAAACTCTTGTTGTTCCAGACTTGCTCGTGCGCGGGCATATATCAGAGGCAGGGTTGGTTTGCCTTCAGCAAGGTCATCACCCAGGTTTTTACCCAGAGTTTCACTATCGGCTTCATAGTCCAGACAATCATCTGCGATCTGAAATGCCAGACCCAGTTTGCGTCCAAAATGTGCCAACGCAGTTTCTATGCTTTCATCCTGATGATTTAACACGGCTCCCAGTTGACATGCGGCTTCAAAGAGTTTGGCTGTCTTATTACCGATTACTTCCATATAGGTATCTTCATCTACCTCAGGATCACCGATATTAAGCAGTTGCTGAACTTCGCCTTCTGCGATGGTGTTTGTAGTTGATGACAGGATTTGCATGACCCGCATGGAATCAATTTCAATCATCATCTGAAAACTACGTGAGTACAGAAAATCACCCACTAATACGCTGGCTGCATTGCCGAATACGGCATGCGCAGTTAATTTGCCACGACGACGTTCAGATTCATCGACCACATCATCGTGTAACAGTGTCGCAGTATGTATAAATTCAATGATCGCTGCTAACAAAGTATGTTGTGAGCCCTGATAACCACTGGCTCGTGCAGCAAGTATCAGCAGCATTGGACGCAGTCGTTTGCCACCGGAACCGATAATGTAATCAGAAATCTTATTGATCAAGGAAACATCTGATGACAGATGTGAACGAATGGCTTGATCAAGCGCACGCATATCATCAGCGACCAACTCATTGGTACTGTCAACGACATTAATATTTTTGATTGAATTCAGAATTGCTGACACCCGTATTTTCCTGATACGTTATTGTTCTAGTCATGCTTGGAGAGCCTCTCATCTATTTACCTTGAGCAGAGGTTCAGTGGATATTATAAGGCTATCTGTGATCTTTTTGCGCTGTTATTGATTAAAGTATGAAATGAGTAGTGGAGAGAGCTATGTGTTTCTAATTAATTGCGCCGAATTACTCTCACGGAGCTAATTAAAGACGACTTTATTGTTAAGCTGTTTTATTCATCTACCAGAGGATGGAATCTTGTACATAAATAGCGTATAAAGTTTAACTCAGCAGCATAATCACAGATGCACTAAGGTGACCGCATGAAAGGTACGCATGATTACACAGTAGATGAACGCAACACAGATATTCTGATAGATATCAATGCTGAGTTGTTCCGGCGTTCAGAAGCCAAAGTCTCGGTTTTTGATTCAGGTTTCATCCTGGGTGATGGGGTATGGGAAGGCTTGAGGCTGGAAAGCAATACGGTTCTTTTTTTGGAAAGCCACCTCAGGCGTCTATTTGAAGGCATGAAAACTCTGGATATTCCAGCGAATTTTACTGTAGATGAGTTGAGCGCACGCATCTACAGGGTTTTGACAGCTAATGATATGCACGATGGCGTGCACATTCGTCTGATGGTATCAAGAGGCGTTAAGGCAACACCATATCAGGACCCCCGGGTGACCATTTCAGATCCTACGGTAGTAATCATTCCAGAATATAAGCTGGCATCAGCGGATACTATTGAAAAAGGCCTGCGTTTATACACAGTTTATGTGCGCAGGGGCTACCCTGATGTGCAGGACCCTGCTTTGAATACCCATTCTAAACTGAATTGTATTAACGCATGTATTCAGGCAACCAAAGCAGGAGCCGATGAGGCATTGATGTTGGATCCTCATGGTTTTGTCGCAACTTGCAATTCAACCCATTTCTTTATTGTTCGTCATGCTGAGATTTGGACCTCGACTGGAGATTACTGTCTAGACGGAATTACCCGTGCCAAAGTTTTGCAAATGTCAGCGCAGTTAGGATTGAAGGTTCGCCAGAAAAATTTTAGCCTCACAGATGTTTACAATGCTGAGGAAGCTTTTGTCACTGGAACCTTTGCTGGTCTTGTACCAGTTATAGAAGTTGATGGTCGTCAGATTGGAGAATCAACTGACTACCCTATGATCAAACGTCTACAGGCTCAGTACCGGAAAACCGTTGAAGCTTATATAGATGGTCCCGGAAAGGCGCATTCTCGTGATTGATATGCAGATAAACAGAATTGCCATGTGGTCTGGCCCACGCAATATAAGCACTGCTTTAATGCGGTCTTTTGAAAATCGGAAAGATTGTGTGGTGGTTGATGAGCCACTATATGGGTATTATTTACAGACAACTGGCTCGGATCATCCGGCCGCTGAGAAAATAATAGCAGCAATGGATTGCGACTGGCGTTCAGTTACACAAAACCTGCTCAATCAGACCCCGCAGAATTGTACTGTTTTTTATCAAAAGCATATGACTCAGCACATATTGCCTGAAATTGATCTGGAATTTGTTGATCACTTAAACAATTGTTTTCTGATAAGAGAACCACGCAGAATAATAGCTTCTTATGCCAAGATCAGACCTGAATTTACGCTTGAAGAACTTGGTATTCCTCAGCAATGGGAGATTTTTCAGCGGATTGCAGAGAGAACAGCTGAGATACCATCGGTTATTGATTCTGCTCAAACTTTACTAGCCCCAAAAGCAAGTTTAGTTGCGCTTTGCGCTCGTTTTGGAATCGCTTTTGATCAACGCATGTTGAATTGGCCAACGGGTAAACGTAGCAGCGATGGTGTCTGGGCTGACTATTGGTACTCATCGGTTGAGAAATCAACTAGATTTGAGGCGCCGCATGAACTCCCATTGGCCGAAGTAATAATTCCTCCTCAGTATGAAAATATGTGTACTCAGGCTGAGCAAATCTACTCGGAACTTTATAAGTACGCGTTGATCAGAGGATAGATTGTAAACAAGTGTACAAAAAAGCCTGCTGAACACCTATACTATCGGGCTAATTATTCGAATCAAATGGCCCTTTTTAAATGACCGAAAAAGCACTGAATAAAATCGAACTCCGCGCAGGAATTGGTTTGGGACTGGTTTTGGCATTTCGAATGTTGGGCCTGTTTTTGATTATCCCAGTGTTTTCTTTATTAGCCAGGGATATTGATGGGCAGACACCATTACTGATCGGTTTAGCTATTGGTGTTTATGGTCTTACTCAAGCTCTACTTCAGCAGCCTTTTGGACATCTGTCAGATCGACTTGGTAGGCGCCCAGTGCTGCTTTTCGGTTTATCGTTATTTGTTCTTGGCGGTATCGTAGCAGCCTTCAGCACCAGTATTAATGGGATTATTCTGGGACGTGCTATTCAGGGTTGTGGTGCTGTTGCTTCGGTTGCCCTTGCTTTGGCAGGTGATATCAGTCGTCCAGCCAGTCGCTCAATCGTTATGGCAATTATTGGTATTGGTATCGGTACCGCTTTTATGCTCTCCATATTGATTTCGGTGCCACTCGCGGCTTTATTGGGTTTAAAAGGTTTATTTATGCTGACGGCCGCGCTGGGCCTGGTTGCAATCATTCTGGTTTTCTGGATTGTTCCAGCAAACCCAGTGCCAGTAGAATTGACTGCTGAGGAGACCCAGGCTCCAGAGGCTGAGGGTGTTGCTCAGGCCTCGGAAACGGCAAGCAAAATGCCATTGTGGGTGTTGAATATCGGAATATTTATTCTGCACGCTTCAATGACTGTGTTGTTTATCAATTTTCCACGTCTGCTTGAGCAAGAGCATCAGTGGGATTTAGTTGAGCACTGGAAGCTGTATGCACCAACTATGCTGATTTCTGCAATTATTGTATTTCCACTGTTGCGTCGAATTGGCCGTGATAGTTTAACCATACCCAGTTTGGCCTGGATTTTATTGTTACAGTCAGTAGGGTTAATTGCCCTCATTGTTTCAGGTAGCATGCCTCTGGTGTTTATTGCATTGGCAATGTACTTTCTTAGCTTCAATTTGCAGGAAGCATTATTTCCAGCTCAAGTTTCGATTCTTGCAGAAACCGCCAGGCGTGGGAAGGTTATGGGTCAGTACACGACATTTCAATTTATGGGCTCGTTTGCAGGTGGTGTATTAGGCGGTATGTTGCTCGGCCAAATTGGTTTTAATGGAGCGCTTTGGTTTATGGCTGCAGTAACCTTATTATGGTTTGCAGTGCTGCTGAGCGTAAGCCGGGTGTCTAATAGTTAAGTACATGTGTCGAAATTATAAAATCGACAAATATGCTACAATTTGGCTGCGAATATTCCGCAGTCA
>CAXMRK010000064.1:0-10448 GCA_964195815.1 uncultured Acidimicrobiia bacterium
TGACGCTTACAGAATTATCAAATCAAGTTGATGTAACCATAGCTAATTTATCAAAGCTGAAATGTGGCAGAGCAAAAGCCATAAGATTTTCAACCCTTATAAGAATATGCGAATCCTTGAATTGTGAACCTGGGGATTTACTGGTACTGGAAGCAAATACATAAGGTGTTTGTTAAGTGACGCCTCAATTTACGCCCGCTTGAAAGATTGGCTAGTAGAATTCTTTAGCCATACATCGATTTGCTTTACCCTTGAATTTGCTGCATATCTGGTAGCTTTGACCGCCTATTTCAATTACAACTGCTTGGTCAAATCCTGAATTGACTCGACAATACAGTTTGCACCTGCCTCGCTCAGTTCTGCTGTACTACCGTAGCCCCAAAGCACACCAATACTGCTAATTTGGTGATGCTGGGCAGCCAATATGTCGTAGGCACGGTCACCGATCATTAGACACTCTGCTGTGGGCAGATTGTGTTTGTGGATAATATCGCTAAGCAAATCAGTTTTGTTGGTATTGCGGCCATCCAGCTCTGAGCCGTGGATTTCTGTAAAAAAGTGATCGAGCTCGAAATGTTGGAGAATCCGTTTAGCATAGACTGTGGGTTTAGCGGTGGCGACAAACAGCTGACGGCCCTGCTCGCTCAGCATTGTGAGCAATTGCTTAATGCCGGGGTATGGCGTGTTTTCGAATAGACCAACTTCTGAAAAACGCTGGCGATACAGTGCCAATGCTTTATCCGGGTCAGCGTCTGCACTGATGTTGGCAAACCAGTTGGAAAAACTTTTGCGCAAGGGTGGGCCGATCCACTCACGCAACTGGGTTTTATTTGGACTGGCTAGCTGCATCTGCTCGAGGGCAAAGCTAATACAGCGAGAAATTCCCAACTCTGGATCGGTTAAAGTGCCATCCAGATCGAACAGGATAATGTTTTTATTGTTCAGCAGCACGCGCCTCTAGAATGGCGACAGCGGGTAGGGTCTTGCCTTCCAGATATTCCAGAAAAGCACCGCCCCCGGTAGAGATACAGGAAACATAGTCACGGATACCGAATTGATCGATCGCCGCCAATGTATCGCCACCACCGGCGATTGAAAATGCTGCGCTATCAGCGATGGCTTGTGCCAGTGCTTTTGTACCCGCGGCAAAGGCCGGAAATTCAAAAACACCTACGGGGCCATTCCAGATAACAGTACCTGCCTCAAGAATTAGTTGCCGATATTTTTCGGCCGTTTCAGGCCCAATATCAAAGATCATTTCATTGGCTGTGACTGCATCAACGGCCTTGGTTTCTCCACTGGCAGTTGCAGAAAATTCAACCCCAACAACCACATCATCAGGAATCGGGATCGAACCACCTTTGGCTTCGGCTTTGCGCATTAACGAGCGCGCTTCATCAAGCAGATCCATTTCTACCAACGATTTCCCCACTGCATGTCCAGCCGCTGCGATAAAGGTATTAGCGATTCCGCCTCCGGCAATCAACTGATCCACCTTGCTGGACAAGGAATCCAGAACGGTTAATTTGGTAGAAACTTTAGACCCGCCAACGATAGCCAGTACCGGGCGAGCTGGATGTCTTAAGGCTTTTTCCAGACCATCAAGCTCAGCACATAACAAGGGTCCAGCAACGGCCACATCAGCATAACGGGCGACACCCTCGGTTGATGCTTGAGCTCTATGGGCGGTGCCGAAGGCATCCATAACAAAGACGTCACACAAGGCTGCCATTTGCCGTGCCAAAACTTCATTATTGGCTTTTTCGCCCTTGTTAAAGCGTACGTTCTCGCACAACACCAACTCATTATCGGCAAGCTCAATGCCACCGAGCCAATCTGTTAACAAACGGACTGGCCGGTTAAGCGCCTGGCTTAAATAATCAGCGACCGGCTGTAAAGAATATTTTGTTTCCGGCTGGCCCTCGGTTGGACGACCCAGATGCGACATTACCATCACATTAGCACCGGCATCCAGGAGTAATCTTAAGGTCGGAAGTGCTGCCTGAATGCGCGCATCAGAACTAACCCTCCCATCTACAATAGGGACATTTAAATCTTCCCGAACTAGAACCCGTTTACCCGCAAGCTCACCACTATCGAGCAATTCGGTCATGCGTTTAAATGTGGTCGTCATTGTATTCACCAAAACTTTATCAATTTAATAAAACCTGAACCTGTACAGCACTTAGCCTAACCCGCATATTGCACCAGTATCCCTGATTATGTTGCCGGGCAAATACCACTGGGTGCCGGGCTGGACTGAAGACCATAGCATAGCTATGGCCTGAGGGAAGACCAATCCCAGGGGTATATGAACAAGCCAGTGCCGGGATAGGTATCGAGCCGAGTACAAAATGTACCCTGGAGTTTATTTGAAATAATGTCATCTAGTGTAAGCAGATCATTAGCTTATAGAGAGGCTCGTAACCGACTGGTGCAATATGCGGGCTAACTTCGAGGCAAAATAAAAGACCGACCTTCAAGCAACATTACCAGTCGGGTAATAAGCAATGAATGCCGGCCTTTTACGCGCTATCGCGGTTGCTATATAAACGCTTTAAGCGTTCATTAATGCGATAGTTGTATCGTGCATCCGGTTTGAGAAGCCCCACTCATTGTCATACCAGCTTAATACTTTAACCATATTGCCGCCCATAACCTTGGTCAGGCCAGCGTCAAAGGTTGAAGATGCTGGGCAATGATTGAAATCAATTGATACCAGAGGTTCATCGTTATAGTCCAGAACACCTGCCAACGGACCCGAATCCGCAGCTGCTTTAACGATTGCATTTACTTCTTCAACCGTGGTGTTACGTGCGGCTTCAAATACCAGATCAACAACAGATACGTTAATGGTTGGTACCCGCATGGAGAAGCCATCCAACTTGCCATTCAGTTCTGGTAAGACGATACCAACAGCTGCGGCAGCACCGGTACTGGTTGGGATCTGACTCATGGTGGCAGAGCGTGCACGGCGTAGGTCTGAATGGTAAGTATCGGTTAATACCTGGTCATTGGTATAAGCATGGATGGTAGTCATCAAGCCATGATTAATACCCAAACCATCATTTAAGGCTTTAGCCAAAGGTGCCAGGCAGTTAGTTGTGCAAGAAGCATTTGAGATGATGGTGTGCTCAGGCCTGAGAATGTCATGGTTAACGCCATAAACAACGGTAGCATCAATATCTTTACCACCAGGTGCTGAGATTATGACTTTTTTAGCGCCCGCTTGAATATGCTTGCCAGCGGTATCCCGGGTACGGAAAAAACCGGTACATTCATAAACAACATCTACGCCCAGTTCTGCCCATGGCAGTTGAGCTGGATCACGCTCGGACAATACACGGATACGATCACCATTAACCACCAGATGGTCACCATCGATTTCGACGCTGCCAGCAAAACGGCCGTGGGTGGTATCGTGCCTGGTTAAGTGTGCATTGGTTTTGGTATCACCCAGATCATTGAGTGCAACGATCTGAATTTTTTCCCGCATGCCACCTTCGTAAAGGGAACGTAAAATATTACGGCCAATACGGCCATAGCCATTAATTGCAACTTTAATTGTCATTTCAAATACTCCGTTTGCTTGCTGTGGCCAGGCTGTCTTTAACAGCTGAGACTACATTTTCTGTGGTAAATCCAAAGACTTCAAATAATTCTTCTGCAGGTGCTGAAGCACCAAACTGATCCATGCCAATAATTTTACCGGCATCACCAACAAAGCGGAACCAGTAATCAGAAACACCAGCCTCGACGGCTACTCTGGCACGTAGTGCTGGTGGCAGCACAGCATCTTTCCAGGCTTGATCCTGACGCAGGAATAGGTCCGCGTTAGGAATAGAAACCACACGTACTGGCGTTCCTGCAGCTTCCAATGAAGCCGCTGCATCCATTGCTAAAGCAACCTCAGAACCTGTCGCCATAATAATTGCAGCTGGGTTGTCGGTATCTTTAAGTACATAACCGCCGCGTGAGATAGCCGCAAGTTGCTCGCTATCACGCTGCTGATGGGGCAATGACTGGCGGGTAAATATCAGTGCGCTCGGTTGGGTTTTGTTTTCCAGTGCTGCACGCCAGGCTACTGCTGATTCAACCGTATCGCAGGGGCGCCAAACATCCAGACCTGGGATGATGCGTAAACTCGATACATGCTCAACCGGCTGATGGGTTGGGCCATCTTCACCCAGACCTATTGAATCATGGGAATACACATGGATATTCTGGCACGGCAGCAAGGCTGACATGCGCACCGCATTGCGCCCATAATCTGCAAACACTAAAAATGTTGCGCTGTATGGGGTAAAGCCACCATGCAGGGCAAGGCCAGTGCAGATGGCGGTCATGCCAAATTCACGTACACCGAAGTAAATATAATTTCCATCGGCGGTGTCATCAATTACGTCAACGCTTTGATCCCAGATGGTCAGGTTTGAACCAGCCAGATCAGCTGAGCCACCAATGAGCTCAGGTAATACCGGGCAAAAAGCCTTCAATGCAATTTGTGAAGCTTTACGGGTTGCAACTACTGCGCCATCCGCTTGCATTCGGGCAATCACGCCATCCGCATAGGCTGTCCAATTTTCAGGCATGTCGCCTGCCATACGGCGTGAAAACTCAGCGGCTAACTCTGGGTGTTTTGCTTGATAGGTTGAAAACATCGACTGCCATTCAGACTCGGCCTGTTGACCAGTATCGCGTGCATCCCAGGCAGCATAATAATCTTCGGGGATTTCGAATGGCGCGTGCTGCCAACCTAGTGCTTCTCTGGCAACGGCAATTTCAGCATCGCCCAAAGGCGCGCCATGCACACCCGAGGTACCCTGCTTGTTACTGGCCCCAAAACCGATAATGGTTTTACAGCAAATTAATGTGGGTTTGTTGGTTTCAGCTTTGGCTGCTGCAATTGCGGTTTTAAGTGCTTCGCTGTCATGCCCATCGACAGCCTCAATAACATGCCAGCCATAAGCGCGAAAACGATCAGGCGTATTATCGGTAAACCAGCCACCGACTTCGCCATCAATAGAAATATTGTTGTCATCCCAGAGCATGACCAACTTGCCAAGTCCCATGGTACCGGCCAAAGAACAAGCCTCATGGGAGATACCTTCCATTAAGCAACCATCGCCAAGAAATACCCAGGTGTGGTGATCAACAACCGAAAAACCATCGCGGTTAAAGCGCTTGGCCAACACTTTTTCAGCTAAAGCCATACCCACTGCATTGGTTAAACCCTGGCCTAAGGGGCCAGTTGTGGTTTCGACCCCGGGAGTATGCCCATATTCTGGGTGCCCTGCAGTTTTAGACTGATACTGACGGAAGTCTTTTAAATCCTGAATGCTGAGGTCATAGCCGCTCAGATGGAGCAGGGAATAAATCAGCATTGAGGCATGACCATTGGAGAGCACAAAACGGTCTCGGTCATACCAATGAGGGTTGGCTGGGTTATGTTTGAGGAAATCGCGCCATAAAACTTCTGCGATATCGGCCATGCCCATGGGGGCTCCAGGGTGTCCGCTATTCGCTTTCTGAACAGCGTCCATGCTCAATGCGCGGATGGCATTAGCAAGTTCTCTACGGGTTGGCATTTTTCATTCTCGGATTGTATTAAAACCAGGGACATCTGGCAGTCCAGACGCCCAACCAGAAGCAATTGTTACCTATGCCAGAGTAGAGAGCAAGCCTTGATAGTAAATAAAATCGAGCAATCTCGATATTGGCCCAAAAACTGAGCCAATACCGACTAAATATTTACTTTGCGGGAGTTAATTCACCTGATTTATAGCGCTTCCAGTAAGCGTTCAGTTCTTTTTTCACCACTGGCAACAAGAAATATAAACCGATGATATTGGGGAAGGCCATGGCAAATATCATTGCATCCGAAAAGCCAATTACAGAGTCCAGTTTCATCGATGAACCAATCACTACAAAGGCCAAAAATAATACTTTGTAAGTATTACTGACAACACTAGATTCACCGAACAAATAGTTCCAGGCTTTCAAACCGTAATAGGACCAGGAGATCATGGTTGAAAAGGCGAATAAAACCACCGCTACTGTCAGCACTAATGGGAACCAGCTAATGGCAGAACCAAAGGCTGCCGAGGTCAAAGCAACACCATCTGCATTTGAACCTCCGTAAGTACCTGTGATGACAATAACCAACGCGGTGATCGTGCAGATGACTACGGTATCAATGAAGGGTTCATAGAGCGCGACCAGTCCTTCGGTAACAGGTTCATTTGTGCGTACCGCTGCATGCGCAATAGCTGCCGAGCCAATACCCGCTTCATTTGAGAATGCAGCACGTTTAAAGCCCTGGAAGAGCACACCAATTGCTCCACCCGCTATACCTTCAGGACTAAAAGCACCGGTAAAAATAGCCGCAACAGCAGAAGGAATAGCTGAATAATTCATTAAAATAATAACCAGGCCCGTAACGACGTAGATGACCGCCATAAATGGCACAATCTTAGAAGTTACTTTAGCGATACTTCTAATCCCGCCAATAATGACCATACCTACAATAAAGGCAACGATCAGACCATAAAGCCAACCTTTATCGGCTAACCAGCTGTTTTCGCCACCGGTAACCGTGACCAGCTGTAGAAAGCTCTGATTAGCTTGAAACATATTGCCGCCACCAAAGGAGCCGCCGATACAGCAAATAGCGAAAATAACCGCTAGTACTTTGCCTAAGCTTTTTAGGCTCGGGCTACGCTCAGCCAGGCCACGGGAAAGGTAATACATGGGCCCGCCGGAAACACTACCGTCGGCATTTTCCTGACGATATTTAACCCCCAGAGTACATTCAACAAATTTTGATGACATACCTAGCAAACCTGCAAGGATCATCCAGAAAGTCGCGCCTGGACCACCCAGCGATACCGCGATTGCAACACCTGCAATGTTACCTAAACCAACGGTTCCTGATAGTGCCGTAGCTAAGGCTTGAAAATGTGATACTTCACCGACTGAAGCCGGGTCGTCAAAATCCCCTCTGATTAATTTAAACCCTAAGCCCATTGCTCGTAGGTTTATGAAACGGAAATAGATGGTAAAAATAACTGCAGCCAAAATTAGCCAGACCAGTACAAACGGAATGGCGACACCAGCTACGTTAAAGGAAGTGAAAACCAGGTTAGCAACCGAGTCAGCTGCGGGTTTAATCAGGTTATCAATCTTTTCATCCAGTCCGACGTCTGCTAAAGCAACCAGTGGCATCGTTAATGAGATAAAAAGCACCAGCAGGCGCAGAGTGAGTTGATTGAATCGATTCATTACGGAATTCTCCAGCTGTTGCTGATGGTTATTATGATTATAGTTTTGGTTATTTTTCAGTGAGCATGGGTAGATTTAAGGAACAACTGTCACCGGACGATCAGCAATCTGCACCAGGGAACCTGCCACCGAACCAAACATCACTGAGGCCAGCCTGGAAGTCCCTTTGCGACCAATAACAATTACGGCTGCATCAACCTCTGTGCCCAGATCTTTGAGTACCGATGCGGCTTGTCCATGGCGAACCTGACCTTCTGCCTCGACCCCGGACTGGGCCAGCCTTGTAAGCTGTGGTTCTATCAAATCATTATGTGCGCGCTCTATTTCTTCTTCACGGCGACGGTGGCGCTGTTCATTTTCACTCGGAGTATTGAAGGTATATGGTGACCACTCAATAACATAACAAATCAATAATCTCTGTTTGTTTGAACGCGCTTGACTGGCAGCAAAATCCAGTGCCCGCAAGGCTCCTTCACTGCCATCAATCCCAACAATTATCGTAGAAGACATAGTCGTTTTTCCCATTTATTCTTGTTTATTCAGTTACCAAAACCATCGGCTTCAGTATCGTTTGCTAACTATTTAACCAGACATACTAGCTTAAGCGCCCTCTTCTCGCCACTTGATAGAACAACCCATTGAAGCTATCTGCTCCTCCGGGCCCTGGCCTGATTCTGCAATCAGCTTCATTGCTTCAAATAAATCTCGGCGCGCGTCTGGACGATCATGCTGTTGACCACTGTCATCCAGTCTACCGCGATATTGCAACTCAAGATCAGCGTTATATCCAAAAAAATCAGGGGTACAAACAGCCCCATATTGTTTGGCAACAGCCTGAGTTTCATCCATAAGGTATACAAAAGGAAATTTTTCTTTATTGGAAACTTTACGCATGTTCTCAAAGCTATCTTCAGGATAATCCTCAGGATCATTTGACATAATAGCAACACTATTGATACCCAGCGTGTGGAGCTCTCTAGTATCTCGTATCAGTTTACTAAGGATGGATTTCACATAAGGGCAATGGTTACAGATAAACATAATCAACAATCCGTTGTCACCACAACATTGCTGCAACGTCCAATTGCGCCCATCTACACCCGGTAAATCAAAATCAATAGCTGGCAGGTTAAAGTCGCAAACGGGGGTATGTAGCAGGACCATAAAAACTCCAATATAAATGCATTAATTAAACAGCAATCATAGACCATTAATAGTTTCTGCACCCTTGCGAGAGCGCCAAATAAATGATGAATTGTTCGATAATTGGGAAGAAAGGAGAAGTATTAGCTTCAAACCGTTGATTCAAAGCAGAAATTGTGTAGGAAATTTGCTATAGTTATTGAACCATAGGCGAATTGCGTGTTCATATCAGGTAACTCACTAACAGGCATTCACCACAGAACTCTAATTGCTGAAATATTAATGACTAATTACTTCAACATAAGCGCAAAGCAGCAAGGCTCGCGAGACAAGATGCTCGTGGTGTTGTCGTGTCTGCTATTTATGTTGATAGCACCCCACACACTTGCTGCCGATAGCTCTGGCAGTCAAGGTTGGTCTCTGTTACCTGAAGCAGGAAATCAAAACCCTGATTCCAAAGTTTTACCTAATTACCAGATCAAACCCGCTAAAGTGAATCCATTAAGAATTCAGAGCAATCGCGCACCAGCCCCCGTTAGTTTACAGACTGATTCTCAGCAGCCTTTGTTTTTTGAATTGAACAATAAGCGCTACGATCTTAATCCTGGCTTACAATCCCAGGGCCAACTCGACTTAACCAGCGTGCTTGGCTGGCAGCCACTTGATCAGTTAGTAGTAGCCCTAGGTCTGCAAACATCTATTTTTGAGCGTGCTCAAGCAAGTACAAATTTTCAACCTATCAGCAATATCCAATGCGAATCTGCTTCGGTAGAGCCTGGCCTCTATCACGCCAGCAACTGTCACTTTACCAATAGCAGCCTTGCAAGCAGCCAGCCTCTGACAAATTTCTCCAGTTTGGGAGCCACCTGGGGAAGCAATGATCTGGCCAGTTTGCAATTGGAATATTTCCGCCAAAACACGACTGCCATCAACACCAATCTAGCTGCGAGTTCAGCGATACCGAACTTATTGACCAGTGGGCATGACCCATTGACTGATAACCGTGCCTTACTACCCTCTGCTTATCTTGGTGGCAACACCCAACTTGATGGCTTTGGCCTCAATATGGCACTTGGTTTTAATCATGACCAAATGGGCAAGCTACGGCTTGGGCTGCAGCTCTCACGAATTAATCAGGTCGAATACAAAAACGGCTTTGATGCATATACCCAAACACAATTACCGCTGTCAGCAATTTCCCCATTCCATACCGCTGCTGTAAATATTGACTGGAACCGTGGTGCATTCAGTGGTGGATTTCAAGGTTATTATCGTGAGCCTCTGACGCTTTACAATCAGGAGAATACAGACGACCTTAGCGGATTTGATATCTATTTTAGTTGGCGTGCCCCCTGGAACGCCAACCTTTCAATTGGTACCACTAGTATCATCGAACCCGGTATTTCGGCTGCCATAACTGAGGATAATAGCGATCCTTTTGAAATGAAATATGGTCGTGTGCCCTATGTGCGCTATCAGCAAGACCTTTGATCTACAGCTCGTCAGATAAAATTCCTGCACGATTTCATGCTTAAACTCCCGTTATTCAAATTCTGCATGCTTCCTGCTTAATACTGCTAATAGTTTTTGTATTTGCTACACTACTGACACCAAATTTAGAGACCAACCAATAATGTTTATGAAATTAAAGCGCCTTACTATGATTAGCCTTTCAGTCTGCATGCTGTGGACAACAAATGTGTTGGCCGAACCAGCATTTTCATCGCTTGAAGAACGCATGACCGGAACTGAGTTTACTAGCAGCGGCCTGGACAAGCTCAGCGCAGAAGAATTAGCCAGATTAAACCAGTGGATTAGCGAGCACTCTGTTGCGCAATTTCAGAATACATCAGCCACAGGCAGCAAATATGCTGCAAGTACAGCACCCGGTTATTCAGAGGCCGAAAATAACTTCCAGAAAAATGAAACAATCAATTCCAGATTGAAAGGCGAATCAACAGGCTGGAAACCTTCAACTGTCTTTAGTCTGGAAAATGGAATGGTCTGGGCTATGGATGAAAAAG
>CAXMRK010000065.1:0-2343 GCA_964195815.1 uncultured Acidimicrobiia bacterium
GGCTATAGCACATAATTTTTTATCAACCAAAACAGAAACTAACTCTGGCAATGGAGCTAAATGTAGATAACAAAAAAGAGTATGTGTCTCACTTAACATCTCATACTCACTTGGCTGTGGCTCTTTCACTTTAACAATCATTTCTGCAGTTTCAAAAACGGATTTTGCATCGGCTAGAATACTTGCACCCGCTTCCTCATAGACTGCGTTATCTAGACCAATCGACAAACCAGCATCGTTCTCAACAAAAACTTCATGTCCACGAGCGACTAACTCACGCACTGTCGCCGGTATTAAACCAATCCGATATTCGTGGTTTTTGATTTCCTTAGGTACTCCAATACGCATTGTTATCTCCAACAAATTAAGGGTTATATATAGGTATATATTAACGCTTTCAGCATAGTTGTTTATTGTGATATATCTATTTTTATTGAGATATAATACTGTTATAGATGAATAAACCAGGTACTTATACTGCTTATGGCTAATAAAACAGCATTTTATCAATTAGATAAAACCGACCGTTCAATTCTCAGGGCGTTACAGAAAAATGGACGTATTAGTAATGCTGCGCTTTCCAGGAAAATAAATCTCAGTCCTACGCCTTGTCTGGAACGGGTGAAAAAGTTGGAACAAAAAGGTTTTATACAAGGCTATATGGCGATCCTCGATCCTGCTTTGCTGGAATCGCAATTATTGATTTTTGTAGAAATTAACTTGAAGCGAACCGCAGGCGATGCGTTTCAGGTTTTCAGACAACAAATTTTAGACATTCCGGAAGTATTGGACTGTCATCTTGTTTCTGGGAACTTTGATTATCTGATTAAAGCCCGGGTCCGGGATATGCAGGAATATCGTAGCTTGCTCGGTGAAAAAATCCTACCGATACCCGGGGTAGAAGGTAGCCGAACCTACGTAGTAATGGAAGAAGTAAAAGAAAGTCTACGCTTACGTATACCCAGGTAATTTCTGTCTATGCTTGAGTACAGCCTTAGCTATTTTTCAGTTGTTTGATGAACCGCACCTGGACTGATGGGATGAGGTTCAATAATTCCTGTTTTCATCGCTATCACTAAGAGTAGAAAAAACACCAATGACAAGCCGACTCGCCAACTGAGCCGCCGTACCATTTTTCCATCATTATCTTTATCACCTTTGACCATATAATAAAAAGCGGAAAATAGTGAAAAGACAATAAATAGAAAGAAAATAACGATAAGAATTTTAATAGCCATGATTGGATTTCCGCAGTAGAACTTTCCATGGCATTATATCCAACTTTTAGAGGCCAATGGGGAGAAGCTAATTCTCGCCCACCCTTATTTTGATCCATCACAGAGCAAAATCGTAATGAACACAAACATTAACCGTGATAATGATCGTCAAACAGGCATATCCCGCCTCCAATGGCTATTATTTACCGTGTTGATGACGAGTCTACTGTTGGTGTTTCTGTGGTTGGCTTTTTGGCAACTGGATAGAGCTGAAGAAAAACAGGCCATCCTGACTGCAATTGATCAGGCGCCTACCCTGCCCTTAAGCTTGATTGATCAAAATAGCCCTCGATTCTCTAAAGTTAGTGGGCAAGGTTACTATGATACCGAGCAGAGTTTTTTACTGGACAATCAGGTTGAAAGCAATGTGGTTGGTGTACATTTATACACCCCTCTACGCTTAACCAGCGGCAAGTGGTTGCTGGTTAATAGAGGCTGGTTACCCATGGCTTTAGATCGCAAATCACTGCCGCAATTCACCACTAGCCCAGATATTGTTGAAGTTCGTGGCATACTGAATGCTCCACCACAAACCGGTGTAAGGCTCGGCCAGGGACAAGCAGAGCCAGCAGCAACTAAGTGGCCACGACTGATCACATATCTAGACCTGGAACCCGTACAGCAACAACTAATGTACCCTTTGATGCCGCAAATACTCCAGCTTGATAAACAATCTGCATCTGGCTATGGTGCAAGGCAGTTGCGTCCGTTAAACTTCGGTCCCGACAAACACCGCGGCTATGCACTCACATGGTTTACTTTTGCTCTGGTTGCGGTCATTCTTTTTATCATTATTGTTCGATTGGGATTAAAAAATGAGTGAAACAGACACCAACGGTGCAGTAAAAAAAGGCAATGGTCGGCTGGTCATTTTGGCTGTTTTTGCAGCATTTTTAGCCCCGGTCCTAATTGCCCTACTGATGCAAAGCAGCTTGTGGTCATACCAACCAGAATCCAGTAAAGCCCACGGCCAACTGATCAAACCGGTACTTGAATTAAATGAATTAAAACCCCTTATTACTGAAAGGTCCAAATGGTGGCTAGTTACCATTGATGATGGCAACTG
>CAXMRK010000066.1:0-2022 GCA_964195815.1 uncultured Acidimicrobiia bacterium
GCTTTATGAAAGCCGCGGCTTTAATCAGATTGGGCTGCGTCCTGGATACTACCGAATGGGCAAGCTACGCGAAGACGCTATTGTTATGGCAAAACAATTATAGGTGCATTAGCCCGAATATTTCACCAAGGCGGACGACAAAATGACATACATGTCTTTTTATTCAAAGACATGTAGGCCATTTTGGCTGATTTTATTGCTTACAGTTTGTCCTATACTGTTTCGCCAGCTACACCACAAACTCCGGATCCCTGGTGAATTATCCGGGTTAGACAGCGTTCCTAATGCACCTCAAAAATCGCTTGAAACAGTTTTTTAAACTAAAAGTAGTTGTTAGTCTAAAACTTCCATTTTAGTGATCTGTTCTCGTAGCTGGTCCACTTTGAGTTGGTGGGCTTCCAGGCGCTGGCGCTCCTGAACAACAACCGCTTCAGGTGCATTCGCCACAAAGTTTTTGTTGCTTAGTTTTCCAGTCGATTTTTTCAGATCAATTTCTTCTTTTTGTAGCTGCTTTTTCAGACGTGATATTTCTGCAGTAGTATCGATCAGCCCTGCCAGCGGTATGAGTAATTTCATTTGCTCGACTAAGGCCACTGCGCATTGATCAGTTGTTGTAGTGTTGTTTTCATCGAGTATCTCGATGGATTCTATGCGCGCCAGAGCAATAAATAAGTCCATAAATTGCTGTAATCGTGCCTGGTCACTACTGTTGGCACCCATAATCAATAGAGGAAGAGGTTTGCCAGGCGGTAAATTCAATTCGCTGCGAATACGACGCACACCTTGAATCATCAATTTCAGCCAGGCTATATCAGCCTCAGCTTGTGCATCAGCCTCACCAGATTGAGGGTAGGGCTGGAGCATTATGGTTTCACCCTGAATGCCGAGTTGAGGAGCGATCCGTTGCCAGATTTCTTCACTGATATACGGCATAACCGGGTGCAGAAGCCGTAAAATGCCTTCTAGTACTTTCAACAGTGTATGTCGAGTGGCATTTTGGGCCGCGGCATTACCGTGTTTTAGCTGCGGTTTGCTGAGTTCCAGATACCAGTCACAGAACTCATCCCAGACCAACTCATAAATAGCCTGACTGGCCAGATCAAAACGGTAGCTGTCAAAATGGCCACGTACTTCACTGACGGCTCGATCAAAGCGCGAGAGTATCCAGTTATCAATAGCAGAAAGATCTGATGCCAGCGGCGCTGAGGTTGATTCACCTTCCGTCTGCATGAGCACATAACGGGTTGCGTTCCAGAGCTTATTGCAAAAGTTTCGGTAACCCTCAATACGGCTTAACTCAAACCGAATATCGCGGCCATTGGTTGCTAGTGATGCGAAGGTAAAGCGCATGGCATCTGTGCCAAAGCCTGGGATGCCATCGGGGAAGTCTTTACGAGTAGAGCGTTCAATGGCTGGAGCCATCTGTGGTTGCATCAGACCCGTGGTACGTTTAATCACTAAAGTCTCAAGATCTATCCCGTGGATCAGATCTAACGGGTCTAGAACATTACCTTTGGATTTGGACATTTTCTGACCGTGAGAATCACGAATCAATCCGTGCATATAGACTTCAGTGAAGGGTACTTCGCCAGTAAATTTAAGCCCCATCATTATCATTCTGGCGACCCAGAAGAAAATAATATCAAAACCAGTGACGAGCACAGATGTCGGATAAAAAGTTTTTAAACGCTCTGTGTCTTCAGGCCAGCCGAGGGTAGTGAAAGGCCATAGCGCTGAAGAAAACCAGGTGTCGAGAACATCTTCATCCTGGGTTAATGCAATATCATCACCCAAATTATGCCGCTGGCGAGCATCAGCTTCATCCAGGCCAACATAAATATTTCCTTTGTCGTCATACCAGGCCGGTATTCGGTGGCCCCACCAAAGTTGTCTGGAGATACACCAATCCTGGATGTTGCGCATCCATTCAAAATAAGTTTTAGACCAGTTTTCAGGGACAAAGCGAATTGATCCGTTTTCAACTGCTTCGATTGCAGGTTTGGCTAATGGCTCAATTTGTAC